>NZ_JBEYVS010000006.1:0-244563 GCF_040644095.1 Streptomyces sp. NPDC047028 | reverse complement strand
CCTCTCCGACGAAACCCTGGGCGGCATGAACCCCCACGCCCGATAAAGGGCACTAGCACCTCAAGCTAGCGCGTCTGCCATTCCGCCACCCGGACGGGGTGTGTGCCGACCGACGGGGTACTCCCCGCGGCGACATGGACAACAATACCAAGCTTTGGGAGTGCGTTTCACCTGCGTATGCGCCGTGGTCGTGCGCCCTGCGGGCCCGGTGGCCCGGTGCCGGGGCGCTCGTGAAGCACCCCGCCCACCGGGCCGCACGTTCCGTGACGGCGGCCGTACCGTTCGTGTCCCTCAGGGCGTGAGCCGGTACTCCGGGAAGTTGCCGGGCAGCCGTTCGTCCGCAGGGCCCTGGGTCACCGCGCGGACGAGGAGTTCGCCGCCGACGAAGGCTCCGTGCCAGGAGGCGCCCCAGCCGCCGAACCATTCGTCGCGGTCGCCGCGGGACCGGGGGGTGCCGTGGCCGACCTTGAAGGCGCGGATGTGCGGGGCCAGCCGGTCGTAGCTCCTGCGGTCGTCGGTCGCGAGAGTGGCGACGAGAGCGCCGTTGGAGGCGTTCATCGCGGCCAGCAGTTCGGCCTCGGTGTCGACCAGGACGATCGTGTCGACGGGGCCGAACGGTTCCGCGTGGTGCAGCGGGGAGCTGGGCGGCGGATTGAGCAGGGTGACGGGGTGCAGGTACGCCGACGTGTCCTGGCCGGGCAGGAAGCGCGCCGGATCGGGCAGGCCCCGGTGCAGGGGTACGGCACCCCGGTCGACCGCCTCGGCGACCTGGTCGGCGAGTTCCTTGGCCTTGGCCGCGTTGATCAGTGGCCCGAAGTCCAGCTCGGGCAGCGGGTCGTCGGGGCCGGTGACGGCGAGGGGGTGGCCGACGCGGACGGTGCGGACCGCGGGGAGGTAGGCGGACAGGAAGTTGTCGAAGCGGGAGCGCTGGACGACGAAGCGGGGGTAGGCGGTGCAGCGCTGCTTGCCGTAGTCGAACAGCTTGGGGATCAGCGCGCTCAGCGCGGCCCAGTCGGAGAAGTCCCACACGCCCCAGGTGTTGAGTCCCTCCTGTTCCAGGACGTGCCGGGTGCCCAGGCCGGCGACTGCGTCTGCGACGGTGGCGCCGGTGTCCCGGCCGCCCACGAAGGACACGCAGCCGATCTCGGGCGCCCGCACCAGCGCCTCGGACAGTTCGCCGCCGCTGCCGCTGACCAGGGTGACGGGGACGCCCTCGCGGGCGGCCAGCGCGAAGGCCAGGGTGAGGCAGGCGACGCCGCCGTCGGTCGGGGTCTTCGCGACGACCGCGTTGCCCGCGAGGGCCTGCACCAGCACCGCGTGGACGAGGACGCTCATCGGATAGTTCCAGCTGGCGACGTTGGACACCGGCCCGTCCAGCGGGGCCCGGCCGGCGAGCATCGGCTCTATGCCGTCGACGTACCAGCGCACGCCGTCGATCGCCCGGTCGACGTCGGCGAGGGCGAGCCGCCAGGGCTTGCCGATCTCCCAGACGAGCAGCAGGGCGAGCAGGTCGCGGTGTTCGGACAACGCGTCCAGGGTGGCGGCGATCCGGGCCCGCCGCTCGGGCAGGGAAACATGCCGCCAGGCGCGGTGCTGGTCGAGCGCGGCGCGCACCGCCCGCACGGCGGTCGGCCCGTCGAGGCGGGGAACACCGGCGACGGGGGTGCCGTCGACCGGAGTGGTGGCGGGCAGCGCCCGGCCGTCCGGCCGCCATGCGGCGCCCCAGAGGTTGAGGACGCGGCCGTCCCGGAATGCCTCGGGGGCTACGGCGAGACAGCGCTGCCAGGCGTCGGCGTAGGCGGTGCCGGGCTTGAGGGTGAGGGTTGGGGTGGGCGTTGAGGTGGGGCCGGGAGTGGGCTGTTGCGGGGTGAGGGTGGATGCCATGGGTCGTCAGCTCCGCTCTGGGTGAACGATCGGGCGGGGGCGGGCGGCTGGGGGCCGGCTGTTCAAGAGACAGGGTGCGGGGGCCCGGGGTGCGGGGGGGGCGGCTGAGGTGCCGGGCCCGGGCGCCTGGACCTGGGCGCCCAGGGCGTGGGGGCCCGGGTGCCGGGCCGGGTCTCAGGCGTTCCGGAGCGTCTCCAGGACCAGCCGGGCCGTCTGTGTAGGGGTGCGGCCCACCCGTACGCCCGCCGCTTCCAGCGCCTCCTGCTTGGCCGCGGCCGTGCCCGACGAGCCGGAGACGATGGCGCCGGCGTGGCCCATCGTCCGGCCCTCGGGCGCGGTGAAGCCGGCGACGTAGCCGACGACGGGTTTGGTGACGTGCTCGCGGATGTAGGCGGCGGCCCGCTCCTCCGCGTCGCCGCCGATCTCCCCGATGAGGACGACGAGTTCGGTGTCGGGGTCGTCCTGGAAGGCGGCGAGGCAGTCGATGTGGCTGGTGCCGACGACCGGGTCGCCGCCGATGCCGACGCAGGTCGAGAAGCCGGTGTCGCGCAGTTCGTGCATCAGCTGGTAGGTGAGCGTGCCCGACTTGGAGACCAGGCCGATCCGGCCGGGTTTGGTGATGTCGGCGGGGATGATGCCGGCGTGGGACTGGCCGGGCGTGATCAGGCCGGGGCAGTTGGGCCCGATGACGCGCGTGCCGCGGCGTGCGGCGTGGGCGGTGAAGGCGACCGTGTCGTGGACGGGGATGCCCTCGGTGATGACCACGGCGAGCGGGATGCGGGCGTCGGCCGCCTCCGTGACGGCCGCCCTGGCGAAGGCGGGCGGGACGAAGACGACGGTGACATCGGCGCCCGTCGACCGTATGCCGTCGGCGACCGAACCGAAGACGGGGACCGCCCGGTCGTCGAAGTCGACGCTCCGCCCGGCCTTGCGCGGGTTGACGCCACCGACGACGTTCGTGCCGGCCGCGAGCATGCGCCGCGTGTGCTTCATGCCCTCGCCGCCGGTCATGCCCTGGACGAGGACCTTGCTCTCCCTGGTGAGGTAGATGGCCATGGTGCGGCTCCTCAGGCGGTATGGGCGAGTTCGGCGGCCCGGCGGGCGGCGCCGTCCATGGTGGGGACCTGCTCGACCAGCGGATGCGCGCGCTCGTCGAGGACGGCGCGGCCCCGGGCCGCGTTGTTGCCGTCGAGCCGGACGACGAGCGGCTTGGTCAGCCGTACCGTGTCCAGCGCCTCGACGATGCCGTCGGCGACCGCGTCGCAGGCGGTGATCCCGCCGAAGACGTTGACGAGGACGGACCTCACGGCGGGGTCGGAGAGGATCACGGACAGTCCGTCGGCCATGACCCGGGCCGAGGCGCCGCCGCCGATGTCCAGGAAGTTCGCGGGCCGGGCGCCGCAGCCGGCGACGACGTCGAGGGTGGACATGACCAGGCCTGCGCCGTTCCCGATGATCCCGACCTCCCCGTCGAGCTTCACGTAGTTGAGGCCCCGGGCCGCGGCCACCGCCTCCAGCGGGTCGTGGTGCCCGCCGGGCTCCTCGCCCCAGCGGGCCTGCCGGAAGCGGGCGTTGTCGTCGAGGGTGACCTTGCCGTCGAGGGCGAGGACGCGGCCCCGAGCGGTGCGCACCAGCGGGTTGACCTCGACGAGCAGGGCGTCCTCGCGGACCAGCACCTGCCACAGCCGTACGAGGACGTCGGCGCACTGGGCCGGCAGGCCGGCCGCGTCGGCGATCTCGCACGCCTTGGCGGAGGTCACGCCCTCGGCCGGGTCGACGGGGACGCGTGCCACCGCCTCGGGCCTGCTCGCCGCGACCTCCTCGATCTCCATGCCGCCCTCGGCGGAGGCGATCGCGAGGAAGCGGCCGGCCGCCCGGTCGAGGACGTAGGAGACGTAGAACTCGTCGGCGATGTCGACGGGTTCGGCGAGCATGACGGTGCGGACCGTGTGCCCGCGGATGTCCATGCCGAGGATCTGCCGGGCCGTCCGCTCGGCGGCGGCCGGGTCGGCGGCGAGCCTCACCCCGCCCGCCTTGCCTCGTCCGCCGGTCTTCACCTGCGCCTTGACCACGGCGCTCCCGCCGAGCCGGCGGGCGACGGCCCGGGCCTCGCCGGGCGAGTCCGTGACCTCGGCGCGCGGCACCGGGATGCCGTGTTCCGCGAAGAGTTCCCTTGCCTGGTGTTCGTACAGGTCCATTTCGGCTCCTGTCTGAAAAGTGCCGCACGCCCCCTGGACACCACCCACCGGATGCGGGATAACAAGCTTCATACAGTATTCGTCGACTGTATGCAATGTACTGCCGACTGCCGACAGCATCTCGCTGAGCTGTCCGGCCAGGAGCGTTCCCACCCCTACGAAGGGACAGGACTTCGCCATGCCCGACGACACACACGACCCCGGCCCCCAGGACGTGATCTCCGGTGGTCATCTCGTTGCCAAGGCGCTGAAGGCCGAGGGGGTCGACCGCATCTACACCCTGTGCGGCGGCCACATCATCGACATCTACGACGGCTGCGTCGACGAGGGCATCGAGGTCGTCGACGTACGCCACGAGCAGGTCGCCGCGCACGCCGCCGACGGCTACGCCCGCCTCACCGGCAGGCCCGGCTGCGCGGTCGTCACCGCCGGCCCGGGAACCACCGACGCGGTCACCGGCGTCGCCAACGCCTTCCGCGCCGAGTCCCCGATGCTGCTGATCGGCGGCCAGGGCGCGCACACCCAGCACAAGATGGGCTCGCTGCAGGACCTGCCGCACGTCGACATGATGACGCCGATCACCAAGTTCGCGGCGACCGTGCCCGACACGGCGCGGGCGGCGGACATGGTGTCGATGGCGTTCCGCGAGTGCTACCACGGCGCGCCCGGACCCTCGTTCCTGGAGATCCCCCGCGACGTCCTCGACGCCAAGGTGCCCGCGGCGAAGGCCCGGGTTCCCCGGACGGGCGGCTACCGGGCCTCGACGCGCTCGGCCGGCGATCCGGAGGCCGTGGAGCGGCTCGCCGACCTGCTCGTGCACGCCGAGAAGCCCGCGATCCTGCTGGGCAGCCAGGTCTGGACGACCCGCGGCACCGAGGCTGCGATCGACCTGGTCCGCACCCTGAACATCCCCGCCTACATGAACGGCGCGGGCCGCGGCACCCTGCCGCCGGGCGACCCGCACCACTTCCAGCTCTCGCGCCGGTACGCGTTCGCCCACGCCGACGTCATCGTGATCGTCGGCACGCCCTTCGACTTCCGCATGGGCTACGGCAAGCGCCTCTCCCCCGACGCGACCGTCGTGCAGATCGACCTCGACTACCGGACCGTGGGCAAGAACCGCGACATCGACCTCGGGATCGTGGGCGACGCGGGACTGGTCCTGAAGTCGGTCACCGAGGCCGCGTCCGGCCGCGTCAACGGCGGTGCCGCCCGGCGCAAGGAGTGGCTGGACGAGCTGCGCGCCGCCGAACAGGCCGCGCTCGACAAGCGGTTGCCGCAGCTGCGCTCCGACGCCTCGCCGATCCACCCCTACCGGCTGGTCAGCGAGATCAACGACTTCCTCACCGAGGACTCGATCTACATCGGCGACGGCGGGGACATCGTCACCTTCTCAGGGCAGGTCGTGCAGCCCAAGTCGCCCGGGCACTGGATGGATCCGGGCCCGCTCGGCACGCTCGGCGTCGGCGTCCCCTTCGTGCTGGCCGCCAAGCAGGCGCGGCCCGACAAGGAGGTCGTCGCGCTCTTCGGCGACGGGGCGTTCTCCCTCACCGGCTGGGACTTCGAGACCCTCGTCCGCTACGACCTGCCGTTCGTCGGCATCGTCGGCAACAACTCCTCCATGAACCAGATCCGTTACGGCCAGGCCGTCAAGTACGGCAAGGAGCGCGAGCGGGTCGGCAACACCCTCGGCGACGTGCCGTACGACGAGTTCGCGCGGATGCTCGGCGGTCACGGCGAGGAGGTCCGCGATCCCGCCGGCATCGGCCCGGCCCTGCGCCGGGCGCGGGAGTCGGGCAAGCCGTCGCTGATCAACGTCTGGGTCGACCCGGACGCCTACGCCCCCGGAACCATGAACCAGACCATGTACAAGTGAGGTGAACGCCCATGACAGCCAGGGCACTCGAGGGCATTCGCGTCCTCGACATGACCCACGTCCAGTCCGGCCCCTCCGCCACCCAGCTGCTCGCCTGGCTCGGTGCCGACGTGGTCAAGCTGGAGGCGCCCTCCGGCGACATCACCCGCAGGCAGCTGCGGGACCTGCCGGACGTCGACTCCCTCTACTTCACGATGCTCAACTGCAACAAGCGCAGCATCACGCTGAACACCAAGACCGAGCGCGGCAAGGAGATCCTCACCGAACTGATCCGGCGCTCCGACGTCATGGTGGAGAACTTCGGGCCGGGCGCGGTCGACCGTATGGGATTCACCTGGGACCGTATACAGGAGATCAACCCGCGGCTCGTGTACGCCTCCATCAAGGGGTTCGGTGAGGGCCCGTACACCGGTTTCAAGGCGTACGAGGTCGTCGCGCAGGCCATGGGCGGGTCGATGTCGACCACCGGCTTCGAGGACGGCCCGCCGCTGGCGACGGGCGCCCAGATCGGGGACTCGGGCACCGGCGTGCACCTCGTGGCGGCGATCCTCGCGGCGCTCCTCCAGCGCGAGCGCACCGGACGCGGTCAGCGGGTCAACGTGGCCATGCAGCACGCCGTGCTCAACCTGTGCCGGGTGAAGCTGCGCGACCAGCAGCGCCTGGCCCACGGGCCGCTCGCCGAGTACCCGAACGAGGACTTCGGCGACGCGGTCCCCCGCTCCGGGAACGCCTCCGGCGGCGGCCAGCCCGGCTGGGCGGTCAAGTGCGCGCCGGGCGGCCCGAACGACTGGGTCTACGTCATCGTGCAGCCCGTCGGCTGGAAGCCCATCAGTGAGCTGATCGGCCGGCCCGAACTCGCCGACGACCCCGAGTGGGCGACGCCCGAGGCGCGCCTGCCGAAGCTGAACAAGATGTTCCAGCTGATCGAGGAGTGGTCCGCGACGCTGCCCAAGTGGGAGGTGCTGGAGCGGCTCAACGCCCACAACATCCCATGCGGGCCGATCCTGTCCACCCGGGAGATCATCGAGGACGCCTCGCTGGCCGCCAACGAGATGGTGGTGCGCGTCGAGCACCCCGAGCGCGGCGAGTTCGTCACGGTCGGCAGCCCGCTGAAGCTGTCCGACTCCCCCGTCGAGGTGCGCAGTTCCCCGCTGCTGGGCGAGCACAACGCGGAGGTGTACGTCGGCGAACTGGGCCTCGGTGACGAGGAGCTGCGCCTGCTGAAGTCGAACGGGGTGATCTGAGGTGATGGCCGAGGACCGGCTGATGAAGGTGCGGTCACTGCTCGACGCCGTGCGCGCCGAGGGCCGTACCGCGCTGACGGCGCCCGAGGGCAAGGTGATCGCCGACGCGTACGGGATCGCCGTACCCGGCGAGGCGCTGGCGACGGACGTGGACGAGGCGGTGGCGGCCGCGGCGCGGTTCGGCGGGCCGGTCGTCATGAAGATCGTCTCGCCGGACATCCTGCACAAGACCGACGCGGGCGGTGTGGTCGTCGGGGTGCGGGGCGCTGCGGACGTGCGGGCCACGTTCCACCGGATCGTGGAGAACGCGCGCGCGTACGACGCGGACGCCCGGATCGAAGGTGTGCAGGTGCAGGAGCTGCTGCCGCCGGGGCAGGAGGTCATCGTCGGCGCGGTCACCGATCCGACGTTCGGGAAGGTCGTGGCGTTCGGGCTCGGCGGTGTGCTGGTCGAGGCGCTGAAGGACGTGACGTTCCGGCTGGCCCCGGTCGGCGCCGACGAGGCGCTGTCGATGCTCGACTCCATTCGGGCGGCGCCGGTGCTGCGCGGGGTGCGGGGGCGGCCGGGCGTGGACCGGTGGGCGCTGGCCGAGCAGATCCGGCGGGTGTCCGAACTGGTCGCGGACTTCCCGGAGATCGCGGAGGTGGACCTCAACCCGGTGATCGCGACGCCCGAGGGCGCGGTGGCCGCCGACATCCGGATCATCCTCGCCACCTCGCAGCCGGAACCCCGTCGGCGGTATACGCGCGACGAGATCCTGTCGACGATGCGCCGGCTGATGCAGCCCTCCTCCATCGCCGTGATAGGCGCCTCCAACGAGCCGGGAAAGATCGGCAACTCGGTGATGCGCAACCTCCTCGACGGCGGCTTCGCCGGGGAGATCCACCCGGTGAACCCCAAGGCCGATGACATCCTGGGCCGGAAGGCGTACAAGAGTGTCACGGACGTTCCCGGTGAGGTGGATGTGGCCGTCTTCGCCATTCCCGCCCCGCTCGTGGCCGCGGCGCTGGAGGAGGTGGGGCGCAGGAACATCCCCAACGCCGTCCTGATCCCCTCCGGTTTCGCGGAGACCGGCGAGCACGCGCTCCAGGCGGAGATCGTGGCGGTCGCCGAACGGTACGGCGTCCGCCTGCTCGGCCCGAACATCTACGGCTACTACTCCACCTGGCAGGACCTGTGCGCCACGTTCTGCACGCCGTACGACGTCAAGGGCGGTGTCGCGCTGACCTCGCAGTCCGGGGGCATCGGCATGGCGATCCTCGGCTTCGCCCGCACCACGAAGACGGGGGTGTCGGCGATCGTCGGCCTCGGCAACAAGGCCGACCTGGACGAGGACGACCTGCTCACCTGGTTCGGCGAGGACCCGCACACCGAGTGCATCGCGATGCACCTGGAGGACCTCAAGGACGGGCGGGCCTTCGTGGAGGCGGCGCGCGCGACGGTGCCGAAGAAGCCCGTGGTGGTGCTGAAGGCGGGCCGTACGGCGGCGGGCGCGAAGGCCGCCGGCTCGCACACCGGTGCCCTCGCGGGCGACGACGCGGTCTACGACGACATCCTGCGGCAGGCCGGGGTCATCCGGGCGCCGGGCCTGAACGACATGCTGGAGTACGCGCGCGCGTTGCCGGTGCTGCCGGCGCCCGGGGGCGACAACGTGGTCATCATCACCGGTGCCGGCGGCAGCGGGGTGCTGCTGTCCGACGCGGTCACCGACAACGGGCTGTCCCTGATGGAGATCCCGCCCGATCTGGACGAGGCGTTCCGCCGGTTCATCCCGCCGTTCGGGGCGGCCGGCAACCCCGTGGACATCACGGGCGGCGAGCCGCCGTCGACGTACGAGGCGACGATCCGGCTGGGCCTGGAGGATCCGCGGATCCACGCGCTCGTCCTCGGCTACTGGCACACGATCGTCACCCCGCCGATGGTGTTCGCGGAGCTGACCGCGCGCGTGGTCGCCGAGTTCCGCGCGCGGGGGATCGAGAAGCCGGTCGTGGCGTCCCTCGCGGGCGACGTCGAGGTCGAGGAGGCCTGCCAGTACCTCTTCGAACACGGCGTCGTGGCCTACCCGTACACGACGGAGAAGCCGGTGGCCGTACTCGGCGCGAAGTACAGGTGGGCGCGGGCGGCGGGGTTGCTGGGGGGTGGTTCATGAGCTGAGTGAGCGTGGGGCGGCCGGCGGTGCGCGCCGGCCGCGCCCGGGACCCGTGCGCGCACGAAAGGCATTGGACAGGGGGCGCTGGCCAGAACTTTCGACGCAAGGGGCACCACGAGATGGAAACCACCGATCCACCCGCCTCTCTGCTGTGCAGGGAGGTGAGGGACCGCAACGGCCGCGTGTACCGGGTCGGCGAGAGCGCCGGCGAGTTGACGGGACGCGGCCGGATCTGGATGACCGTCCTGCCCTGGCTGGGCATGACGGGCGTCGCCTGCGCCGGGTACGCGTTCCTCGCGGCGCAGGCGACTCTGGGCGGCGCCCGCCCGTGGGGCGGGGGCGTGCTGTGGCCGGCCGGCCTGTGGGCGGCGGCCCTGGCCGGCGCGGCCCGGTGGTCCGGGCGGCGGCGCGAGAACGGTCCGCTCTCCGCTCGCGCGGCCGTGACCGCGGGGGCGTTCGCCACCCTGCTGGGGTGCCTCGCGCTCGCCCTCACGCCCGGTGTGCCGGTCGTCCGCCTCGGCTCCGCCCTGGTGGGCGGCGCCGGTGCCGGCCTGGTGCACGCGACCTGTCTGACGCTGCCGGGCAAGTGGTGGCCGGAGCGGCGGGGCGGTCCGACGGCGTTCGTGGCGAGCGGCCTCGCCTTCGGGGCCGTACCGTACCTCCCCGGTCTCGCCGGCTGGCCGGCGGCGGACGCCGGGCAGCGGACCGTGCTCGCCGCGGCCGGTGCCGGAGCGTGTCTGGCGGTGGCGGCGGCCGCCCGGCTCCTCCGGGACCCGCCGAAGAACTGGTGGCCGCCGCACACCGACCCGCTCAGGGCTCCGGCGGCCCGGGGCGGACACGAATCGAACTTGCCTGCCGTACGGCACTACACCGCCGAAGCGGCCGTCCGCGCCCCGGCGTTGTGGCTGCTGGGACTGTGCCTGCTGGGTGCGGCCGGCACCACGGCGCTCGGACTGCGGGGGCTCGCGCACGACGGCTCCGGCCCGGAGGCCGGCGGCGGGCTCGCGTGGGCCGTCGTGGCGGGCGGCGCGGCCGCGGCGGGCGCCGGGGCACTGTCCGACCGGCTGGGCCGGCGCCGCACCCTGGCCGCGACCTGTCTGCTGCTGGGTGCCGCCCAGTTCGGGGCGGCGGCGGCCGGACGGCCGGACGGCGTGCCGTTGCTGGTGTGCTGTGCGACCGCCACCGGGCTGGCCGGGGTCGCCGTCCTCGGGCTGGTCACCGCGCTGGCCGCGGACCACTTCGGTGAGAACCACCACGCGAGCGTCTACGGGCTGCTCGCGGGCGCCTGGCTCCTCCCGGCGGCAGTCGTCGGCACCGGCACCGGTGCCGTCGGCCGGGACCCGCACGGCGCCCTCCTCCTGGCGGGCTGCACCGGGCTCGCCTGCGCCGTACCGGCGCTGTTCCTCAAGGCTCCGGGCCGACCGAGTGCCCGGCGCATCGTCCCCAATCCCCACCCCCTCGGCGAGGAGATGGCCTGACATGACGCCTGATCCGATGGCAACCCGGAACACGCCGGCCGATCCCGGCGCGGCGAACCGCTCGTACCGCGAAGTCACCGACTCCCGGGGGCGGGTCTACCGCGTCGGCGAGACGGACCGCGACCTGCTCGGCCACTCGCGCAAGCTGATGGTGTACCTGCCGTGGATATCCATGATGGCCATCAGCGTGTCCGAGTACGCCTACGGCTCCGCGGAGGACACCCTGTCCGACGCGCACGGCTGGACGCAGAGCAACACCTTCTGGATCCTCAGCGTCTGGGTGTTCTTCCAGGCGGGCATCGCCTTCCCGGCCGGCTGGCTGCGCGAGCGGGGCATCCTCACCGCCCGCCGCGCCATGTACATCGGCTCCGCGATGTGCCTGCTGGGCTTCCTGTCCCTGTCCCACTTCGACGACGTGGCGCTCGCCATCTGCGGCTTCGGCGTCGTGGGCGGGCTGGGCTCCGGGCTGATCTACGCGACCTGCATCAACATGGTCGGCAAGTGGTTCCCGGAGCGGCGCGGTGCGAAGACCGGCTTCGTCAACGGCGGTTTCGCCTACGGTTCGCTGCCGTTCATCTTCATCTTCAACTACGCCTTCGACACCGGGAACTACCACGAGGTGCTCGACCTGATCGGCGTCTACGTGCTCATCGTGGTCGCGGTGTGCGCGTTCTTCTTCAAGGACCCGCCGAAGAACTGGTGGCCGGCCGAGGTCGATCCGCTGTCGCACTCCGGGAACAGCAAGAGTGCCGCGAGCCTGGCGAAGAACCCCCCGGCGGTACGGCAGTTCACTCCGAAGGAGGCGATCAGAACCGGCATGCTCCCGCTGATGTGGATCACGGTGGTGATGACGGGAGGCGTGTCGATCTTCGGTATCTCCTTCCAGGTGGACTTCGCGAAGGACATCGGCTTCGGACCGCTGGTCGCGGCCTCGTCGATGGGCGTGATGGCGGTCATCAACGGTGTCGGCCGTGCCGTGGTCGGCTGGCTGTCGGACCTGTGGGGCCGCAAGACGGCGCTGATCTTCGTGATCCTCGTCCTGGGCGTCGCCCAGTTCGGGGTCATCTGGGCCGGTGACATGAAGAGCGAGTGGCTGTTCCTGTTCTTCGCGTTCCTCTCCGGTTTCGGCGGCGGCGCCTTCTACCCGATGTTCGCCGCGCTGACCCCGGACTACTTCGGCGAGAACTACAACGCCACCAACTACGGCCTGGTGTACAGCGGCAAGCTGATCAGCGGCCTGTTCGGCGGCGGCCTGGGCTCCATGGTGGTCGGCGCCTGGGGCTACAACGGCGCCTACGCGCTGGCCGGCGGGATCTCGATGGTGGCGGCCGCCCTGGCCCTGCTGCTGCGGCAGCCGGGACGGGACGGCGGCACGGAGACGGCGGCCGCGGCGCCGAAGCCGCAGCCCGCCACCTGATCCCGGCGGTCCCGACCCGCGGCCTTCCGCCGCCCCCTCCTGTCCGGCTCTCCTCCCCCCGCCGGGCTCCCCGGAGTTCCCCCTCCGCGATCCGCTCCCGGGTCGGGGCGGGGGAACACGGCGTGCCGGGCGATGGGTGGCGGGACGCGGGTGTCAGGAGGGCGGGGCGGGACAGGGCGGCCGGTCAGGAGCAGCGGGTCAGCCGGCCGGCCCGGGTCAGGAGGCGTCGCGGTCGAGGTACGACTGGCGTGTGTGCTCGGTGTGTTCGCGCATCAGGCGGGTCGCGCGCCGGGCGTCGCGGTCGACGATCGCCAGGATCATCTCCTGGTGCTCCTCCCAGGAGGTGCCGCCGCGCAGCCTGGCCACCGGCGTGTAGTACCAGCGGACGCGCCGGTCGACCTGGGCGGCGAGTTCGGCGAGGACCGCGTTGCCGGCCAGTTCCATGATCTTGGCGTGGAAGGCGGCGTTCAGGGCGACGGCCCGCGTGATGTCGTTCTCGGCGGCGGCGATACGGCCCTCCTCCACGATGCGCTGCAGGGCGGTGATGCCCGCCTCGCCCGCGTTGAGCGCGGCCAGCCGGGCCGCCTCGGCCTCCAGGAGGGTGCGCACGGTCAGGAGCTGGTCGGCCTCCTCCTCCGTCGGCTCGTGCACGAACGCGCCCTGGGCGGGCCGCAGATCGACCCAGCCCTCGGTGTTGAGCCGCTGGAGCGCCTCGCGCACCGGCTGTCGGGAGACGCCGAGGTGTCCGGCGAGTTCGCTCTCCACCAGGTGCTGGCCGGGCTGGAGGGCGCGGGTGGTGATCAGCTCCAGGAGGGCCTCGTAGACGCGCTCGCGCAGCGGGCCGGGGCGCTCCAGCCTGGGCACGGAGCCCTGCGGCAGTCCGGTCGGCAACATGCGATCCCCCTCCTGGGCAGGTGCCGTGTACAGCGGACGGTATGCGGTACACGGTGCACTGCTCACTATGGATTGTTTATCGTCTACAGTCTACGGCGCACAGAAGCCAGACCCGGCGCGCGTTGCGTGCGTCACGGGCACCGTACGACCTGGCCGGCGTACGAGAGGTTGCCGCCGAAGCCGAACAGCAGCACCGGGTCGCCGCCGCGTACCGCTCCCTGCTCGATCAGCTTGGACAGGGCGAGCGGGATGCTCGCGGCGGACGTGTTGCCCGATTCGGTGACATCGCGCGCGACCACCGCGTTGACAGCCCCGATCTTCTCGGCGAGCGGCTCGATGATCCGCAGGTTGGCCTGGTGCAGGACGACCCCGGCGAGGGCGGCGGGTTCCAGGCCGGCCTTCTCGCAGGCCTGCCGGGCGATGGCCGGCAGCCGGGTGGTGGCCCAGCGGTAGACGCTCTGCCCCTCCTGGGCGAAGCGGGGCGGGGTGCCCTCGATCCGCACGGCGTGTCCCATCTCGGGCACGGAGCCCCACAGCACCGGCCCGATGCCCGCCGCCTCGCCGGGTGCGCAGGCCTCGACCACGGCCGCCCCTGCGCCGTCGCCGACCAGGACGCAGGTGGAACGGTCGCTCCAGTCGGTGACCTCGGACATCTTGTCGGCGCCGATGACGAGCGACCGGGTCGCCGCGCCCGCGCGGACGGTGTGGTCGGCGGTGGCCAGCGCGTGGGTGAAGCCGGCGCAGACGACGTTGACGTCCATCGCCGCCGGACCGGGGATGCCGAGCCGGGCGGCGACCCGGGCGGCGGTGTTCGGGGAGCGGTCGATCGCGGTGGAGGTGGCGACCAGTACCAGGTCGATGTCCTCCGGGGTGAGTCCCGCGGCGGCGAGGGCCTTGGCGGCGGCGTGCGCGGCGAGTTCGTCGACCGGCTCGTCGGGGCCGGCGATGTGGCGGGTACGGATGCCCACCCGGCTGCGGATCCACTCGTCGCTGGTGTCCACCAGGTCGGCCAGGTCGCCGTTGGTGAGCACGCGGGCGGGCTGGTAGTGGCCGATCGCGGTGATGCGCGAGCCGTTCATCGGGCGTGTCCCCCTCATTGCCGTGGGTAGCGGGACCCACCAGTCTCTTGGGTGACTCACGGGTACGAGGGTAACTGAAGTCACAGGAATCGGACGCGGAGATTGTCGGCTTCCACACCGGCGGGGCGTCGGCGCCGTGCGGGTGTGCGCGAACTCTTGTCCAGCGCGACTCCATACTGTAGACAATATTTCGTCGACAACCCATCTGGACAACCCACCTCCGCGGTATCCCTCAAACCGAACGGAGTGTTCCGTGAAAGTCGCAGTCCTCGGCGCCGGTGCGATCGGCGCCTACGTCGGTGCCGCGCTCCACCGCGCCGGCGCCGATGTGCATCTCGTCGCCCGTGGACCGCATCTGGCGGCCATGAGGCAGCACGGAGTGCGCGTGCTCAGCCCCCGCGGCGACCACACCGCGCACCCGAACGCCACCGACGACCCGGCCGAGATCGGTCCGGCCGACTACGTCTTCCTGGGCCTGAAGGCCAACTCCTACGCGGCGTGCGGGCCGCTGATCCAGCCGTTGCTGCACGAGCGCACGGCGGTGGTGGCGGCGCAGAACGGCATCCCCTGGTGGTACTTCCACCGGCACGGCGGCCCCTACGACGGCCACCGCGTGGAGAGCGTCGACCCCGGCGGCGCCGTCAGCACCGTCCTCGCCCCCGAACGGGCCGTCGGCTGCGTCGTCTACGCGGCGACCGAACTGGCGGCACCCGGCGTCGTCCGGCACCTGGAGGGCACGCGGTTCTCCGTCGGCGAGCCCGGCCGCGAGATCTCGGCGCGCTGCCTGGACTTCAGTGAGGCGATGCGCGCCGGCGGCCTGAAGTGCCCCGTCGAACCCGACGTGCGCAACGACATCTGGCTGAAGCTGCTCGGCAACATCTCCTTCAACCCGATCAGCGCCCTCACCCGGGCCACCATGCGGCAGATGTGCCTGCACGGCGGCACCCGCCGGGTCGTCGAGACGATGATGCGCGAGACCCTCGCGGTCGCCGAGGCCCTCGGCTGCGAGGTCGGCGTCTCCGTCGAACGGCGGCTCGCGGGCGCGGAACGCGTCGGCGACCACCGCACCTCCACGCTCCAGGACCTGGAGCGCGGCAAGCCGCTGGAGCTCGACGTGCTGCTCGCGGCCGTCGTCGAACTCGCGGACGTCACCGGCGTCGAGGTGCCCACCCTGCGCACCGTGCACGCCATCTCGGACCTGCTCGCGCTGACGAGCGCCGCATGAGGAGCGTCGTATGAGGAAGCGGCCATCGAAGACCTACACCCGGCTCACCCACCCCCTGGTGCGCGACGCGCGCGACGAACCGTTCCGGCGGGCGAGCTGGGAGGAGGCGCTGGACCGGACGGCGCGGGGCCTGACGCGCAACCGGGGCGCGTTCGGCATGTTCTCCTGCTCCCGCGCGACCAACGAGATGAACTACGTGGCGCAGAAGTTCGCCCGGGTCGTGATGGGCACCCACAACGTCGACTCGTGCAACCGGACCTGTCACGCGCCCAGCGTGGCCGGGCTGGCGGCGGCGTTCGGCTCCGGCGGGGGCACGTCGTCGTACGAGGAGATCGAGCACACCGACGTCATCGTGATGTGGGGCTCCAACGCCCGCTTCGCGCACCCGATCTTCTTCCAGCACGTGCTCAAGGGCATACACAACGGTGCCCGGATGTATGCGGTCGACCCGCGCCGCACCTCCACCGCCGAGTGGGCGGAGAGCTGGCTCGGGCTGAACGTGGGCACGGACATCCCGCTGGCGCACGCGGTCGGGCGCGAGATCATCCACGCGGGCCTGGTCAACGAGGCGTTCGTCGGGCGGGCGACGACCGGTTTCGAGGAGTACCGGAAGCTGGTCGAGCCGTGGACGCTGTCGCTCGCCGAGAAGGTGACGGGCGTGCCGGCCCGCGCGATCCGTGAGCTGGCGCACGCCTACGCGCGGGCCGAGCGCGCTCAGTTGTGCTGGACGCTGGGCATCACCGAGCACCACAACGGCACCGACAACGTCCGCGCCCTGATCAACCTCTCCCTGCTCACCGGTCACGTCGGCCGCTACGGCTCCGGTCTGCAGCCGCTGCGCGGGCAGAACAACGTGCAGGGCGGCGGCGACATGGGCGCGATCCCCAACCGGCTGCCCGGCTTCCAGGACATCCTCGACCCCGAGGTGCGGCTGCGGTTCGAGTCGGCCTGGGACACGGTGATCGAGCCGCACTACGGGCTGGACCTGACGGACATGTTCAAGGCCATGGAGGACGGCTCGCTGCGGGCCGTGTACTGCGTCGGGGAGAACCCGGCGCAGTCGGAGGCCGACACCGAACAGGCGATACGGCGGCTGGGGGCGCTGGACTTCCTCGTCGTGCAGGACATCTTCCTCACGAAGACCGCCGAACTGGCCGACGTGGTGCTGCCGGCGACCGCCGGCTGGGCGGAGACGGAGGGCACCACCACCAACAGCGAGCGGCGGGTGCAGCGGGTGCGCCGGGCCGTCACCCCGCCCGGCGAGGCCCGCGAGGACATCGACATCATCTGCGACCTGGCGGCCCGGCTCGGCCACGACTGGAAGTACGCGGACCCGGAGGCCGTCTGGAACGAGCTGCGGTCGGTGTCGCCGGACCACTACGGGATGACGTACGAGCGGCTGGTGGAGCACCAGGGCATCCAGTGGCCCTGCCCGAGCACCGAGTCGCTCGAACCGCCGTATCTGCACGGCCGGTTGTGGGAGACGGATCCCGGCCGGCGGGGCCGGGCGGCGCCCTTCGGGCTGGTGCGGCACGACCCGCCGGTGGACCTCACCGACGAGGAGTACCCCATCCGGCTGACCACCGGGCGGCGGCTGGACTCGTACAACACCGGGGTGCAGAGCGGTGGTTTCGCCTCGCCGCTCAGGCGCGGCGAGTACGTGGAGCTGTGCCCGGAGGACGCCGAGCGGTACGGGGTGGTCGTCGGTGAGGAGGTCCGGGTGTCCTCGCGGCGCGGCTCGGTGGTGGCGCCGGTGTGGATCGACACGGGGCTGCGGCCCGGACTGGCCTTCATGACCATGCACTTCCCCGACGAGGTGGACACCAACGCGCTGACGATCGAGGCGACGTGCCCGATCGCGGGGACGGCGGAGTTCAAGGCGTCGGCGATCCGGATCGAGAAGCTCCCGGCCACGACGTACGTGAGGTGATCCGACGTGGACCTGCACTTCGGCGACGGCAAGCCGACGGATGAGGAACGGGCCGCCGTCGACGCCCTGTTGGGGCCGGCGGAGTCCTCCTGGGAGGGCGCCGACCGGTCGGACGCGGACCTGAGGTGGGCGCGGGGCGGCCGTGCGGCCCGTGACCGCCGCGACCTGCTGCTGCCGGGGCTGCACGCGCTCAACGACCGCGTCGGCTGGATCAGCGAGGGCGCCCTGGACTACTTGTGCCGACGGCTGACCGTCCCGCCCGCGGAGGCCTACGGGGTGGCGACCTTCTACGCCATGTTCTCCGTGCGGCCGCGTCCGGCGACCGTCCTGCACGTCTGCACGGACCTGGCGTGCACGGCCGCCGGCGCCGGTGAACTGTGCGCCGGGGTCGAGGCACGGCTCGGCCCTGGCAGCGGGGTGAGCGTCGAGCGCAGCCCCTGCCTGGGCCTGTGCGAACGCGCCCCGGCCGCGCTGGCGATCCGGGCGGGTGATCCGGTCCGTACGGCGGTGTCGGCGCCGGCGACGGTAAAGGCGGCCGTGGCGGCGGCGACCGTGCCGGACGCGGCGCCCGGAGAGCCGGCGGCCGCTGCGGCTGTGCCGCAGGCCGGGCAGGAGGGACTCGTCCTGCTGCGGCGCGTGGGCGTCGTCGACCCGGCCTCGCTGGACGACTACCGGGCGCACGGCGGCTACACGGCGCTGCGCCGGGCCTTCGAGCTGGGGCCGGCCGGGGTGATCCGGGAGGTGACCGACTCGGGGCTGGTCGGGCGGGGCGGGGCCGCGTTCCCGACCGGCCGCAAGTGGCAGGCGACGGCATCGCATCCCGCCCGTCCGCACTATCTGGTGTGCAACGCCGACGAATCGGAGCCGGGCACGTTCAAGGACCGGGTGCTGATGGAGGGTGACCCGTTCGCGCTCGTGGAGGCGATCACGATCGCGTCGTATGCGATCTCGGCGCAGCGGGCTTTCGTATACATCCGCGGTGAATATCCGCGCGCGGTCGACCGTATGCGGCATGCCGTCGACCAGGCCCGGGCCCGCGGTCTGCTCGGCGACGACATCCTCGGCCAGGGCTACGGCCTGGACATCGAGATCCGCCGCGGCGCCGGGGCGTACATCTGCGGCGAGGAGACCGCCCTGTTCAACTCGATCGAGGGCTACCGGGGTGAGCCGCGCTCCAAGCCGCCGTTCCCGGTGGACCAGGGCCTGTTCGGCCGGCCGACGGTCGAGAACAACGTGGAGACGCTGGTCAACGTGCTGCCGGTGCTCACCCTGGGCGCGCCGGCCTATGCGGCGACCGGCACCGCCGGGTCCACCGGCCCGAAACTGTTCTGCGTGTCGGGCAGCGTGGCGCGGCCCGGCGTGTACGAGGTGCCGTTCGGGGCGACGCTCGGCGAGCTGCTGGAGCTGGCCGGGGTGCGGGACCGGCTCCGGGCGGTGCTGCTCGGCGGCGCGGCGGGCGGTTTCGTCCGACCGGACGAGCTGGATCTCCCGCTGACCTTCGAGGGCACCCGGGAGGCGGGCACGACGCTCGGCTCCGGTGTCGTGCTGGCCTTCGACGACACCGTGCCGCTGCCCCGGCTGCTGCTGCGCATCGCCGAGTTCTTCCGGGACGAGTCCTGCGGACAGTGCGTGCCCTGCCGGGTGGGGACGGTCCGGCAGGAGGAGGCGCTGCGCCGGATCGCCGACCGCACGGGCGCGGGGGCCGCCGACGACATCGCGTTGCTCCGTGAGGTGGGGCGGGCGATGCGGGACGCCTCGATCTGCGGTCTGGGGCAGACCGCGTGGAACGCCGTGGAATCCGCCATCGACCGTCTGGGGGCGTACGAATGACCGCGATACCGCTCGGAGTGCCGCGCCGGCTGGTCGAGTTCACGCTCGACGGGCGGGAGACGAGGGTTCCGGAGGGCTCGACCGTGCTGGACGCCTGCCGGGCCGCCGGGACGGACGTGCCCACGCTGTGCGAGGGCGACACGCTGCGGCCGAAGAACGCCTGCCGGGTGTGCGTGGTGGAGGTGGAGGGGTCCCGCACGCTGCAACCGGCCTGCTCGCGCCGGGCCGAGCCCGGCATGGTGGTGCGTACGGACACCGAGCGCACCCGGCACAGCCGCAAGGTGGTCCTGGAGCTGCTCGCCTCCTCGGTCGATCTGTCGACGACGCCGCGGGTGGCCGGCTGGATCAAGGAGTACGAGGCGAAGCCGGACCGTTTCGGCCCGGACGCGGCCCGGCTGAACGAGGAGCCGAAGGTCGACAACGAGCTGTACGTGCGCGACTACGGCAAGTGCATCCTGTGCTACAAGTGCGTCGACGCCTGCGGCGACCAGTGGCAGAACACGTTCGCGATCGCGGTCGCCGGGCGCGGTTTCGACGCCCGGATCGCGGTGGAGCACGACGCGCCGCTGACCGACTCGGCCTGTGTGTACTGCGGGAACTGTGTGGAGGTGTGCCCGACGGGGGCGCTGTCGTTCAAGTCGGAGTTCGACATGCGGGCGGCGGGTACGTGGGACGAGTCGAAGCAGACGGAGACGACGACGGTGTGCGCGTACTGCGGAGTGGGCTGCAACCTCACGCTGCACGTGCAGGACAATGAGATCGTGAAGGTCACCTCGCCGCACGACAGCCCGGTGACCCACGGCAATCTCTGCATCAAGGGCCGTTTCGGCTACCAGCACGTACAGAACCGGGGCTGATCAGGACATGGGACGAGTCACGGAGCGGCGCAAGGTCCTGCGGGTCCGGGACGGGGCGGTCTCCACCCGGCCGGACACGCTCGTCGCCGAGGAGCCGCTGGAGATCCGGCTCGGCGGCCGGCCGCTGGCGATCACCATGCGGACGCCGGGCGACGACTTCGCGCTGGCCGCGGGCTTCCTGGTGAGCGAGGGTGTGCTGGCCTCGGCATCCGATCTGCAGAACATCGTCTACTGCGCGGGGGCGACCGCGGACGGCGCCAACACCTACAACGTGGTGGACGTGCGGACCGCGCCGGGCGTCGCGCTGCCCGATTTCACGCTGGAGCGGAACGTGTACACGTCCTCGTCGTGCGGGCTGTGCGGCAAGGCCAGCCTGGACGCCGTACGGACGACCGCGCGCTGGCCGATCGCGGACACTCCCCCGCTGCGGGTCACCCCGGAACTGCTGTCGAGCCTCCCGGACCGGCTGCGCGCGGCGCAGCGGGTGTTCGACCGGACCGGCGGTCTGCACGCGGCGGCGCTGTTCACGGAGGACGGCGAGCTGCTGGACATACGGGAGGACGTGGGCCGGCACAACGCGGTCGACAAGCTGGTGGGCCGGGCCCTGCAGAACGACGACCTGCCCCTGTCGCGGGCGATCCTGCTGGTGTCGGGCCGGGCCTCGTTCGAGCTGGCGCAGAAGGCCGTGATGGCGGGGATCCCGGTGCTGGCGGCGGTGTCGGCGCCCTCGTCGCTGGCGGTGGACCTGGCCGCCGAGACCGGGCTGACCCTGGTGGGCTTCCTGCGGGGCAGCTCCATGAACGTGTACGCGGGCGAGGACCGCGTCGCCCTGACGGCCGCGGCCGGGCAGGGCTGAGGCGGGTCCCCGCGGCACGGCGGCGGGTCCCCGGCCGGCGGGGAGCGCCCCCTGCGCCGCCGGGGCCCCGCCGTTCATCGTGCGGGCCCGTGCGCCTCCGGGACGGGTCAGCCGGTGGGAGCTGCGGTCATGGCAGAGCGTCAGCCGTCCGTACCGGAGATCCGGGTCAGCAGATCCGTGAAGTGCTGCCGTTCGCCCGGGGACAGCGGGGCGAGCAGTTCGTCGTTGGCCTCGCGGGCGGCCCGTTCGCAGCGGACGAGGAGGCGGGTGCCGTCGCCGGTGAGGGAGACGGCGTTCTTGCGGCGGTCCCGGGGGTCGGGCTCGCGGACGACGAGGCCCGCGGACTGCAGGTCGTTCAGGACGCCGACCAGGTCCTTGGGGTCCAGGCCAACACCGCGGCCGAGGTCGGCCTGGGCGACGGGCGCGAGGTCACGGACGGCGGAGAGCACCACGTGGTGCCACATCTTCATGCCCTCGGCGGCGAGGGCCTCGGCGACCAGGGCGCGGCCGCGGGCGGCGGCCCGGCCGAGGAGCCAGCTGGGCAGGGCGCGGATCGCGGGGAGGGGGGCTTCGGCCATGGGAGCAGCCTACCCGGAATCGTTGGACTTCCCCACGAATACCTTGTACCGTTGGGACTCCCAACGACTTTGGGAGGTGGGCGATGCGTCGCGTGCGGTACGACTCCCCCGGTGGCCCCCTGCTCCTGGAGGAGGTTCCCGCTCCCCGGCCCGGCCCCGGCGAGCTGCTGGTCCGCTGCGAGGCGGTCGGCGTGACCCTGCCCGTGGTCCGCAAGGTGACGGAGGCCGCCGAGCCGATCGCGCTGGGCGGGGAGATCGCCGGCGAGGTGGTGGCCGTCGGTGCGGGTGCCACCCGTTTCCGGGCCGGTGACCGGGTGACCGGCCTGTGCTTCGGGCACGGGTACGCCGACCTGGCCGTGCTCCACGAGTGCATGGCCTCCCCGATTCCCCGGGGCGCCGGGTGCGTCGACGCGGTCGCGCTGGTCCGCAGCGGTCTGGTCGCGCTCGGGGCGCTGCGGGCGGCACGGCCGGCGCCCGGCGAGTCGGTGCTCGTGACGGCCGCGGCGAGCGGTGTCGGGTATCTGGCGGTGCAGCTCGCGCGGATCGGGGGCGCGGGCCGGGTGGTGGGGGCGGTGTCGGACCGGTCGAAGGCCGGTTTTGTCCGCTCTCTGGGCGCGGACGACTGTATTCAGTATGGGGACGACAGTTGGGGGGAGCCTGTCGACTGTGTACTGGACGCGGTCGGCGGCGACCTGCTCGCTCCGGCCGTCGCCGCCCTCGCCCCGCACGGCCGCCTCGTCGCCTACAGCTCGGGCGGCGGCACCATCCGGGCGTACGACCTGCTGGTGGGTGCCAAGTCGGTGATCGGCTTCCAGATGGCGCTCATCGCCCGCGGCCGCCCGGGCACCTACGAGGAGTGGCGCCAGGAGCTGTGGCGGCTGTTCGCCGAGGGCGCCCTGAAGCCCGCCGTGCACGCCGAGTTCCCGCTGGAGGAGGCGGCGAAGGCGCACGAGGTGATCGAGTCGCGGGCCAACCTGGGCAAGGTCGTCCTGCGCCCCTGACGGACGAGCCGCAACCCGGGCTCAGCGCAGGACCCGCTGCCGCGACCGCCCTCCGCCCACCGCACCGGCCGGCTCCCGTGCGGGCTCCTCCGGGTCGCGGGCCCGGCGCTTGGCGATGACCGCGCACACCATCAGCTGCATCTGGTGGAACAGCATCAGCGGCAGCACCGCCAGGGAGGCGTGGGCGCTGAACAGGACGCTCGCCATGGGCAGCCCGGAGGCGAGGGACTTCTTCGACCCGGCGAACTGGATGGCGATGCGGTCCTCGCGGCCGAAGCCGAGCGCCCTGGCGCCGTACCAGGTCAGGGAGAGCATCACGGCGAGCAGGACCGCCTCGACGGCGAGCAGCGCGCCGAGCCGGACCGCGCTGACCTGGTGCCAGATGCCCTGGGCCATGCCCTCGCTGAACGCGGTGTACACGACCAGCAGGATCGAGCCGCGGTCGACCAGCCCGAGGACCTTCTTGTGCCGGGCGACGAAGTCCCCGAGCCAGTGGCGCAGCAGCTGGCCGGCCACGAACGGAACCAGCAGTTGGAGCACGATCTTCACCAGCGAGTCGGCGGAGAACCCGCCGGCGCCGCCGCCGATCAGGCCGGCCGCCAGGAGCGGGGTGAGCACGATGCCGGCGAGGGAGGAGAAGGAACCGGCGCAGATCGCGGCGGGCACGTTGCCGCGCGCGATGGAGGTGAACGCGATCGAGGACTGAATCGTCGAGGGCACCAGGGTCAGGAACAGCAGTCCCTGGTACAGCGGCTGGGTCAGCAGCACCGGCACCAGTCCGCGGGCGGCCAGCCCCAGCACCGGGAAGAGCACGAAGGTGCAGGCCAGGACGGTGATGTGGAGCCGCCAGTGCCGCAGGCCGTCCAGCGCCTCGCGGGTGGAGAGCCGTACGCCGTAGAGGAAGAAGAGCAGCGCGATGGCGGCGGTGGACGCCCCCGAGGCCACGTCGGCGCCGGTCCCCTCGGCGGGGAACAGCGCGGCGAGACCCACCGTCCCGAGCAGCAGCAGGATGTACGGGTCGATCGGGATCCAGCTCGGCAGGCGCAGGCTTCTCACGGTGCTCCGATGGGTCTGGTCTCACGGGCCCGGAAGGCCCCCCTCCATCGTCCTCTCCGGCGAGCCGATCGGGAATCCGGTATACCGCTCTGACTGTCATCGCATACCGTGATGACCGGACATAGGCTTGGGGGGTGTACGACCCCTCGCACCTGCGCACGTTCCTCGCCGTGGCCCAGACCCTCAGCTTCACGCAGGCCGCCCAGCGGCTGGGGCTGCGCCAGTCCACGGTCAGTCAGCACGTGCGCCGACTGGAGGACGCAGCCGGCCGTCCGCTGTTCACCCGGGACACGCACTCCGTGGAGCTGACCGACGACGGCGAGGCCATGCTGGGCTTCGCCCGCCGCATCCTGGAGGTGCACGAGCAGGCGACGGCGTTCTTCACCGGCACCCGGGTGCGGGGCCGGCTGCGGTTCGGTGCCTCCGAGGACTTCGTCCTCACCCGGCTGCCGGAGATCCTGGAGGGCTTCCGGCACGACCATCCCGAGGTCGACCTGGAGCTGACCGTGGAGCTGTCCGGCACCCTGCACGAGCAGCTGGCCGGCGGGAAGCTCGACCTGGTGCTGGCCAAGCGGCGCCCGCAGGACCCGCGCGGCGAGCTGGTCTGGCGGGACGACCTGGTGTGGATCGGCGCGCAGCGCCTGCGCCTGGACCCCGACCGCCCGGTCCCGCTGATCGTGTATCCGCCGCCGGGGATCACCCGTGCCCGCGCCCTGGAGACCCTGGACGGGCAGGGTCGGGCCTGGCGGATCGCCTGCACCAGCGGCAGCCTCAACGGCCTCGTCGCCGCCGCCCGCGCGGGCCTCGGCGTGATGGCCCACTCCCGGCGACTGATCCCGCCGGGTCTGGTCCGGCTGCCTGAGCGGGCGGGGCTGCCGGAGCTGGGCAAGGTCGACTTCGTCCTCGTCCACGGCCCGCGGCGGGGCACCGCCCAGGAGGCGGCGAACGCCCTGGCCGCGGCGATCCTGGCGGGCGGCGACCGACTGCACCGGGACGGAACCGGCCCGCGCTGAGGGCACCCCGGTCGCGCTCCCGGCGCGAAACCGGCCCCCGCCGATCCCGCCCCACCCGCGTCCCCGGCGTGAAACCGGCGGCCCCTGCCGCCCCTGCCACACGCGCTCCCGGCCCGGAGCCGGCCTGCGCCGCCCCCGCCCGCACGCCGTCCCGGCGCGAGCCCGGTCCCCGCCGGCCCCGCCCCGCCCGCCTTCCCCCGTCGTGAATCGGCGGCCCCGTCGGCCGTAATCGGCGCGTACAGATTCGGTGGAGATTACGCTCCCGAAACTTACTGACCCGTCAGTATTGTGTCCGTCCCTTCCCCATGTGCGGGCATTTTCCGGCCACCACCGGGGCGGAACGCACGGTTTGCCCGGCTTCCTTACCCCTCCCGTCCGGCGGGCGGGTGGGGTAGCTTTCACGGCGCTGTGCGGAGCATCACGGGGATGACCTAGGAGCGAGGACCGGGAGCGGGGTTTGCGCGAGTTCACCAACCCTCCGTCGGCGTCTGCGCCGCCCGTGGGCGGTCTGGCCGACACCGTCTTCGAGCGCGCCCAGAACGACCCGCTGCACATCGCCCTGGGCCGCAAGGAGGCCGGACAGTGGCGTGACGTGACCGCCGCGGAGTTCCGCGACGAGGTCCTCGCGCTCGCCAAGGGGCTCCTCGCGCGCGGTGTCCGCTTCGGCGACCGGGTCGCGATCATGTCCCGCACCCGCTACGAGTGGACCCTGTTCGACTACGCGCTGTGGACGATCGGCGCCCAGGTGGTACCGATCTACCCGACCTCCTCGGCCGAGCAGTGCTTCTGGATGCTGTACGACGCCGAGGTGTCGGCGGCGGTCGTGGAGCACGAGGACCACGCGATGACCATCGCCACCGTCATCGGCCGGCTGCCGCAGCTGCGCCAGCTGTGGCAGCTGGACTCGGGCTGCGTGCAGGAGCTGTACGACGCCGGCGCGCACGTGGACGACGAGGTGGTGCACCGACACCGGCAGGCGGTCACCCCGGACTCGACGGCCACGATCATCTACACCTCGGGCACGACCGGCCGCCCCAAGGGCTGCGTCCTCTCCCACGGCAATTTCATGTACGAGGCGGACACGATGGTCCGGCGCTGGGAGCCGGTGTTCCACTCCAAGCGCGACGCCGCGGCCTCCACCCTGCTGTTCCTGCCCCTGGCCCACGTCTTCGGGCGGATGGTCGAGGTCGCGGCGATCCGCGGCGGGGTCCGTTTCGGGCACCAGCCGCAGCTGCACGCGGCGGCGCTGCTGCCGGACCTGGCCGCGTTCCGGCCGACGTTCATCCTGGCGGTGCCGTACATCTTCGAGAAGGTGTTCAACGCGGCCCGGCGGAAGGCGGAGAAGGAGGGGAAGGCGGGGCCGTTCGAGAAGGCGGTCGAGGTCGCGGTGAAGTACGCGGACGCCGTGGAGGCCAAGGCCTGGGGCACCGGGCCGGGCCCGTCGGCGGCGCTGCGCATGCAGCACCAGCTGTTCGACAAGCTGGTGTACACCAAGGTCCGCTCGGCGATGGGCGGACTGATCCGCAACGCGATGTCCGGGGGCTCGGCCATGGACCGCCGGCTGGGACTGTTCTTCGCGGGCGCGGGCGTGCAGATCTACGAGGGCTACGGACTGACCGAGTCGACGGCGGCGGCCACCGCGAACCCGCCCGAGCGCACCCGGTACGGCACGGTCGGCCAGGCCATTCCCGGCGTCACGGTCCACATCGCGGACGACGGGGAGATCTGGCTGCACGGCGACAACGTCTTCCAGGGCTACCTGAACAACCAGAAGGCCACCGACGCGACCCTGCACGACGGCTGGCTCGCCACCGGCGACCTGGGCTCCCTCGACGAGGACGGCTATCTCACGATCACCGGCCGCAAGAAGGAGATCCTGGTCACATCGGGCGGCAAGAGCGTCTCCCCGGGCGTCCTGGAGGAGCGGGTCCGCGACCATCCGCTGGTCAACCAGTGCATCGTGGTCGGCAACGACCGCCCGTACATCGCCGCCCTGGTCACCCTGGACCAGGAGGCCGTGGAGCACTGGCTGCAGATGCGTGGCAAGCCGCGGATGACCCCGGCGCAGCTGGTCAGGGACGCCGATCTGGAGACGGAGGTGCGGCGCGCGGTCGTCGCCGCGAACACGCTCGTCTCCCAGGCCGAGTCGATCCGCACCTTCCGCATCCTGGCCCAGCCGTTCACCGAGGAGCACGGTCTGCTCACGCCGTCGCTGAAGCTGAAGCGCAAGGCGATCGAGAAGGCGTACGAGGGCGAGGTGGAGGCGCTGTACCGCGCCTGACATCCTTGGGCTGACGCTGCGTCAGTGGCCGGAACGGAATGCATTCCGGCAGCCGGTCGTTGACGATGGCAGCACCCAATGTCGACAACCGAAGGATCAACGAGCTCGTGAGCAGCAAGGTCCCCCCGATCATCCTCAACAACGGCGTCGAGATGCCCCAGCTGGGCTTCGGCGTGTGGCAGGTGCCGGACAAGGAGGCCGAGCGGGCCGTCGCCACGGCGCTCGAGGCCGGGTACCGCAGCATCGACACCGCGGCGATCTACCGCAACGAGAAGGGCACCGGCAAGGCCGTCGCCTCGTCGGGCCTGCGCCGTGAGGACGTCTTCGTCACCACGAAGGTCTGGAACAACGAGCAGGGCTACGACGCCACGCTGCGCGCCTTCGACGCGTCGCTGAAGAAGCTGCGCCTGGACTACGTCGACCTGTACCTGATCCACTGGCCGGTGCCGGCCCAGGACACGTACGTCGACACCTACCGGGCGCTGGAGAAGCTGCACGCCGACGGCCGGGCCCGGGCGATCGGCGTGTCCAACTTCCTCACCCCGCATCTGCGCCGGCTGCTCGACGAGACCTCCGTCGTCCCGGCGGTCAACCAGATCGAGCTGCACCCGCACCTGCAGCAGCAGGAGTCGCGCGCGTTCCACGCGGAGCACGGCATCGCCACCGAGGCCTGGTCCCCGCTCGGCCAGGGCAAGGGCCTGCTGGAGGTGCCGGCGGTGGTGGCCGTCGCCCGCAAGCACGAGCGCACCCCGGCGCAGGTCGTGCTGCGCTGGCACCTGCAGCTCGGCAACGTGGTGATCCCCAAGTCCGTGACGCCGTCCCGGATCCGGGAGAACATCGACGTCTTCGACTTCCGGCTGGACGACGAGGATCTCGCGGCGATCGGCGCGCTCGACGAGGCCCGGCGCCTGGGCCCGGACCCGGCCGCGTTCGGGGCGAACTAGGGCCTGTCCGGCGGATCTTCGTGGAGCAGCCCGCGGCGTCTGGTGCGTGCTGTCGGCGTGCGCCCGGATCGCCCTCGTACTGGACGTACTTGGATGATTCGGGCGTGCGGCGAGAGGGCGTGCCAGGCGTCGCGGGCCCACGAAGATCCGCCGGACAGGTCCAAGCCGGTCCGGCCCGTGCCGGTGCGGTTCAGCCGCGCCGCACGTCGGCGTGCAGGACCTCGAACTCCTCCAGGCTCGTCACGCTCACGTGCGCCTTGGCCGTGCCCTCGTGCCGGGCGGACGCCTGTCCGGCGCGGGACGCGGCCAGGGAGTGCGCGTCGGCGAACAGCGTGCCGACCATGCCGCGTCCGCGCTCCCGGTCCAGGAACAGGGCGGCCCGGGCGAGACCGGGCAGCGCTTCCAGCCGGGGCGCGACGGTGCCGCGGAAGGTGTCGGCGAACAGGTCGGCGTCCGCCGGGTCGAACTCGACGCGGGTGAGGCGCAGTCCGCCGCCCAGGGTGGGCCGCCGTACGGCGTGGAAGACGGCGACCTCGTAGTTCTCCACCGCGAGGGTGCCCGCGAAGGGCTCCAGCAGCGCGGGCCGCCGTACGCGCATCACGTCGTCGCTGTTGCGCCGGTCCGCCTCGGAGGTCGACCAGCTGACCGTGAGGAGTTTGCCGAGCTCCCGGTCGGCGAAGACGCCCGCGCCGCGGTACCCCGGACGTTCTTCGAGCAGGTCGTGTCCCTCGCTGTTCAGGGCCCGGACGGCGGTGTCGAGCTTCGCCGGATCGCCGGTCGCGTACACCGTGCGTACGAACATGACGCCTCGCCTCCCGGGGCTGTGACCGTCGGCGGTGCCGGACATGCCGGAGATGCCCGCTGATGCCAGTGTTCCGCCGGGGGCAAAAGCGCGCAATGCGCACGGATTTCCGGGAGTTCGCAACCCTAGGGTTGACGGGGACATGCAGATAGGGCCACCTTGTACGGCACCTGGTAAGGAAAGTTTCCTAATAGAAGGGCTCCCCCACAGTGCGCCTTCGAACACTGACCCTCGCCGCGGCCTCCGGTGCCGCGCTGCTCGCCGCCGGGGTGCTCCCGGCGAACGCCTCCTCCGGCGCCGCGCCCGCCTCCGCGAAGGAGGGCTCCGTCAGCGCCTCCGACCTGCTCGCCAAGGTGCGGTCCTGCTCGCAGATATCGCACGGCAAGTACCGGACCGACGAGGAGACGTCGGCCACGGTCGCCGTGTGCGGCAAGAACGGCGCGGTCTTCTGGAAGGCCGACATGGACATCGACTGCGACGGCCGCCGCACCACCAACTGCAACGAGGACCGCGACCCCTGGTACCAGGACGACACCCGCTTCCACCAGTCCGACGGCCGGCCCCTGTCGGCGGAGGCGCTGCCGTACGTGGTGGTGCCCAGCTCCAGCGGCATCTGGGACTACGCCGGCTCCGGCATCCAGGGCGGCGGTGTCGTCGCGGTGATCTACCAGGGCAGGGTCGAGTACGCCGTCGTCGGCGACACCGGGCCCGAGAAGATCATCGGCGAGGCCTCGTACGCCACCGCCCGGGCCCTCGGCATCGACCCCGACCCGGCCACCGGCGGCGCCGACTCCGGCGTGACGTACATCCTGTTCAAGAACTCCCGGGTCTCCCCCATCGAGAGCCACAGCGCGGCCGCGTCCCTCGGCGACCGGCTGGCCCGGAAGTTCCTCCAGGACAACTGAGCACCGGCGTACGTCCGCGGGGCCGGCCCAGGGGGCGTACGACCAGACGCCGCCGCCGGCCCCGGCGGGCTGCCGGGGCGGGTGGTCACACCGGCCGTACCGCCGTGTGGACCGTGTACGCGCCGAGCACGAAGACGTCCGGTCGACGGTGGACACTCGCCGGGTCGGCGGGATCCAGCAGCCGGTCCAGGGTGGCGCGGTCCTGTGCGTCCAGGTCGCCCGCGAGGCCGTCGCGGACGCGGGCCAGGGACGCGGCGACGTAGGCGCGGGCGCGGTCGGTCGCCGGTGCCGGGAGGTCGAGCAGGAACGTGCGGGTCCGGGTGTGCTTCAGCCCGGCGGAGGCGAGCAGGGCCGGCCAGTCCTCGGTCACCGCGACCGAGCCGGGCAGGTCCGCGCGCATCCGGGCGAACCACTCCTCCTCCAGCGCGTCCACGCGGGCCTGGAGCCCGGGCCGGCCGATGCCGATGTCACGGGGCAGGAAGCGGGTCGGCAGTCCGCCCTCCAGGAGGGCCAGGGTGCCGCCGGGGGCCAGACGGTCGGCGAAGGCGGCGAGCCCGGCCCGCTGGTCGCCGAGGTGGTGCAGGCTGCGGCTGGCCCACAACAGGTCGGCCGGGTAGTCCAGTTCACCGAGCACGTCCGGCAGTTCACCGGCGAGGGTCTCGAAGCGGTCGGCCACGCCCTGCCGGGCGGCACGGGCTCGGGCGCGGTCCAGCAGCGGCTCCGTGCCGTCGACGGCCACGACCCGGGCGCCGGGGAAGGCGTCGGCGAACAGGCAGGAGACGACACCGGGCCCGCTGCCCGCGTCCACGATCAGCCCGGGCTCGGTGACCTCCTGCGCGAGCCAGGCCATGGCCCGCTCGTACACGGGGGCGAACAGCTCCGCCTGCGTCTCCAGCAGCGGACCCATCTCGTTCCAGTCGATGTCGGTGTCGCCACCGCCGTGCCCGTGCCCGTGTCCCTGTCCGTGCCCGTGTCCCTGCTGGTGGGAGTGCTTGCGGTGGTCGTGCTCGTGCGCCATCGGGTCAGCCTCTCTTCCGGGTGCCGCCAGCGTGCGACAGCGCGACCCGGCCGGGCCAGTCACCTTGCCGGTACGGCAAAAGAGAGAGCCCGCCGCTCACGCGCCGGCGGCCTCCGCCTTGCGGTAGGCGCGGACCGTGAACACCGGGTCGGGCCGGGGGCGGTCCTGGTCCGGCAGCCGGGACAGCCGTACGGCGAACTCCTCGGTGCGCGGGTCGCCGGGCGGCAGCACGGTGAACCAGCCGCGCCGCAGGTCGGCGATGGTCTCGCGGGGCGAGCGGCCCTGTCCGACGCCCGGGAAGGAGGCCTGCCCGCACGGGATCAGACCGCACCCGGCGGCGTGCGCGGTGACGCTCGCGGCGGCGTCCCGGGCGGCGCGGCGCGGGCGCGGGGCGAGGACCTCGTCGATGTCGCTGCCCACGTCGTGCGCGGCGGCCTTGTCGACGGTGGTGACGTACACACCGCCGGGCCGCAGCACGCGGGCGCACTCGGCGACGACGGCTCCGACTGCGGCGGCGTCGCCGAGCAGGTGCAGCAGCCAGATGCTGGTGACGGCGTCGAAGGCGGCGCCGGCGAAGGGCAGGCGGCGGCTGTCGGCCAGCAGGACCGCGCCGGGCAGGCGGGCGGCGGACCGGCGTGCCATGCCGGGGGCGAGGTCGGAGCCGGTCACCCGCAGCCCGCGCCGGGCGGCCGCCAGGCGGCGGGTGACGATGCCGGTGCCGCAGGCCACGTCGAGGAGCCGGCCCGGCCGGTCGGGTATCAGGCCGAGGACGGCCTCGGCGGCCACCCGGGCGCGTGGTTCGCCGCCGCGGGAGGCGTCGTAGGCGTCGGCTTCCTTGTCGTAGTCCAGCACATGGGTCAGTGTGCCCCGTGGCCCGGGGCCACGTCCTCCACCCTGCGGGCGAGGGAGAAGTCCTTCTCGGTGACGACGTCGCCCGCGCTGTGCGTGTTCACGCTGAGGGAGACGGTGTTGTAACCGAGGGTCAGGTCGGAGTGGTGGTCCAGCTCGTCCTGGAGGCCGGCGATGTGCATGACCAGGGCCGCCGCCGCGAAGTGCGAGCCGAGCCGGTAGGAACGGGTGAGGCGGTCCCCGTCCACCGACCAGCCGGGCAGTTCGGCGAGCCGGTCCTCGATCTCCTTCTGCGACAGCGGTTCGACAGCCATGTCCTGGTCCCTTCGTGGAGGTCGGCTTCTCGTTCAGCCTGCCACGCCCGGGCCCCGCTCACTCCACCACCGGGCCGTCCGCGCGGCCGCCGGAGGGACCCCGTCCCCCGGTCCGCCGCCCGGCGCGGGCCGGGGGCGTCGACTACGGTCGACCGTATGACCCTTGCCGCGCCCGCAACCGCCCCCGCCGTCCCGCCCGCCGACACGGGTGTCGGTCCGCTGCTGCGGGCCTGGCGGGAGCGGCGGCGGATCTCCCAGCTGGAGCTGGCGCTGCGGGCCGACTCCTCGGCCCGGCACATCAGCTTCATCGAGACGGGCCGGTCGCGGCCGAGCGAGGAGATGGTGCTGCGGCTGGCCGAGCACCTCGACGTACCGGTACGGGAGCGCAACGCCCTGATGCTGGCGGCCGGTTACGCCCCGCACTACCCGGAGACCCCGCTGGACGACCCGGCGCTGGACGCGCTGCGCGACGGCATGGAACGGCTGATCCAGGGCTACGAGCCGTATCCGGCGCTGGTGGTCGACGCCACCTACACGGTGCTGGCCGCGAACCGGGGCATCGCGATGCTGCTGGAGGGCGTGCCGCAGGAGCTGATGACACCGGCACCGAACGCGATGCGGCTGACGCTGCACCCCGAGGGGCTGGCGCCTCGCATCCACAACCTGCGGGAGTGGCGCGGGCATCTGCTGGCGCAGATGGAACGCCAGATCGCCCTGCACCGCTCCGGCCCGCTGCGGGAGTTGTACGAGGAGGTGGCCGGCTATCCGGTGCCCGCGGACGCGCCCGGCGCCGAACCGGACGAGCCGGTGCCGTACTTCGCGCTGCCGCTGCGGATCGAGCACGACGGCCGGATCCTGTCGTTCGTCTCCTCCATCTCCACGTTCAACACCCCCATGGACGTCACGGTCGCCGAGATCGCCATCGAGACGTTCCTGCCCGCGGACCCGGCCACCGCCAAGTACCTGCACACCCTGGCCGGATGAGCCCCGCGCACCGGCCGGCCGCCGCCCGTGTGCAAACGGGCGGCGCGTGACAGACTGCCCGCAGGCGTCGGAGGGAGGGCGTGGCGTGAGTGAGCGGCGGCCCGCGCCCACCGTGGGCCAGGTGGTGCTCGGCAGGAGACTGCAGGAACTGCGCGAGGCCGCGGGGCTGACCCGCGAGGAGGCGGCGGGGGTCCTGCGGGTGGCGGCGGCGACCGTACGGCGGATGGAGACGGCCGAGGTCGCGCTGAAGATCCCGTACGTACAGGTGCTGTTGACCACGTACGGGGTGCCGGGCGAGGAGGCGGACGCGTTCGTGCGGCTCGCCGAGGACGCCAACCTGCCGGGCTGGTGGCAGCGGTTCCACGACGTGCTGCCGGACTGGTTCAGCCTGTACGTCAGCCTGGAGGGCGCCGCCCGCATCATCCGCTCCTACGAGCCGCACTTCGTCCCCGGCCTGCTGCAGACCGAGGCGTACGCGCGGGCCGTGATGACGGCGGGCACGATCGGGCAGACCGGTCCGGAGACGATCGAGCGGCACGTGTCGCTGCGCATGGAACGGCAGCGGCTGCTGGACGGCGACGATCCGCCCCGCCTGTGGGTGATCATGGACGAGACCGTGCTGCTGCGGCCGGTGAGCGAGCGCCCCGAGGTGCTGCGGGACCAGCTGGACCGGCTGCTGGAGTACGCCGAGCGGGACCGGGTCACCCTGCAGATCGCCGAGTTCGCGGCCGGCCCGCACCCGGGGACGTACGCCCCCTTCACGCTGTTCCGGTTCGCCGAGGCGGAGTTGCCGGACATGGTGTTCACCGAGTACCTGACCGGCGCCCTGTACCTGGACTCCCGCCGGGAGGTCGCGGCGCACCTGGAGGTGCTGGACCACATGACGGCGCGGGCCGCGTCGGCGCAGCGCACCAAGAAGCTGCTGCGGGAGTTCCGCGAGCGCCTGTAGCAGCGGTGCCGCGCTCCGCTCGCGGGAACGCGGCACCGCAGGGCCTAAGACGGTCAGGCCAGCTCGGCCGTCAGCGTGATGGTGGTGCCGGTCAGGGCCTGGCTGACCGGGCAGTTCTTCTTGGCGTCCTCGGCGGCGGCCTGGAAGCCCTGCTCATCGACCCCGGGCACGGTGCCGCGGACGCTGAGGTGGATGCCGGTGATGCCCTCGCCCGGCTGGAAGGTCACGTCGGCCTTGGTCTCCAGGCTGGTGGGCGGGGTGCCGGCGCCGGCCAGGGCGTGCGAGAGGGCCATGGAGAAGCAGCTGGAGTGGGCGGCGGCGATGAGCTCCTCGGGGCTGGTCCTGCCGTTCGCCTGCTCGGCGCGCGACGGCCACGACACGGGCTGCTGGCCGATGCCGGAGGAGTCGAAGGTGACGACGCCGCTGCCCTTGAGCAGGTCGCCCTCCCAGACGGTGTGTGCGGTGCGCGTGGTGGCCACGGTGGTTCCTTTCGCGTGCGGTCGCGTGGACGGCGTGCCCGCGGCCCTGCACAGGGCGCGGGGTGAGTGCCGTACCCCCCATCCGATCACATCCGGCGGCGCCGCACCGGGAACACCGGCGCGCGGTTGGTCACGCGGCGCGGTCCGGTTCCGCCTCGGCGTCCGCCGGCTCCAGCGGGACCTGCGGTCCGTTCAACTCGCCGAGCCAGCGGCGCAGTACGTGGTGCACCTGTTCGGCGCCGGCCGGTTCCCGGCCGTCGGCGGCGGGCGCGGACAGGGTGAGCGGGGAGAGCAGGAAGGGGCGGGACTGGGGGCCGCCGAGGCCACCGTGGGAGCCGATCTGCTCCTCGAAGGCGAGGACTTCGCCGTCGGCGGGGTCGTGGAAGGAGTTGACCATGATGTCGGCGGTGTGCGGGAAGGAGTGGGTGCGGCGCACGGCGTCGGCGGCGCCGGGCCCGAACCCGGCCAGCGGTCCGGGCTCCTCGTCGAGCCGGGCCAGCGGGATCTCGGCGCCGAAGGGGCCGAGGACGACGCCGTCGTGCTCCTCGCTGCGCACCAGCAGGAAGCCGACGCCGGGATGGTTTGCGAGGGTGGTGAGCAGGGCGGGGTGGCGGGCGTCGATCTCCTCCTTGGTCATGCGGTGGCCGACGTCCGGGAAGGAGACCAGGCCGAGGTTGCCGGAGGCGAGGACGAGCGGCTCCGGCCGGTGGGCGGTGCGGTGGCGGGCCGCGTCCTGCTGCTCGGGCCGGCGCAGGGCCGCCCGGACGGCCGCGCGGGCCTCGGCGCCGCTGCGGGTGTGTTCGGCCTTGCGCGGGACGGGCAGCCCGCAGCCGGCGCGGACGAGGTCGTCGAGGGTGAGGCCGTAGCGGGCGTGGAAGGTCTCGCCGGGGCTCTGGCCGTGGTCGGAGAGCACGACGATCCGGTACGGGCGCGGGGCGTGGTCGGCGACCTTCTCGATGAGGGCGAGACAGCGGTCGAGGCGGCGCAGCACCTGTTCGGCGTCGCGGCTGCGCGGCCCGGAGTGGTGGGCTACTTCGTCGTAGGCGACGAGGTCGGCGTAGACGGCGGTGCGGCCGGCGAGCAGGTCGCCCATGACGGCGGCGACCACGACGTCACGTTCGACGACGGTGGCGAAGGCGCGGACGAGCGGGTAGAGGCCGCCGCGGCTCACGCGGGGCCGCTGTCCGCGCAGGCGGGCGCGGGTGGCCTGGCCGGTCTCGCGGAGGACCTCGGCGACGAAGGACAGGGCGGTGCGCACGGCGTTGGCGGGGTCGGAGAAGTAGGCGAAGTATCCGGCCCGGCTGCGGTTCCCGCGGCCGCGGCGGCGGGTGGCGATGGACAGGACGAGGGCCTGTTCCCCGGCGCCGCCGCTGAACAGGTTGCCGCGGCTGGCGCCGTCGACGGTGAGCAGTCCGCCGTCGCCCGTGTACCGGACGGCGCGGCGCTGGAGTTCGGCGGCGCTGGTGGGCCGGTTGCAGACCATCACCTCGCCGCGGTCCTTCTCGTACCACCGGAATGCGGGCACGTCGAAGGTGCTGCCGTGCAGGATGCCGAGCTGGCTGGCGCCCGTCTGGCTGGACCAGTCGGTGCGCCAGGGGGTGAGGCGGTGGGTGGAGCGCGGGGTTGGGGTGGGGCCGGTGGACTGCATACGATCATCCGCGGATCGCATACCGTCGCCGGTCGACAGCCAGCGGGCGACGGTCGGCATCAGGCCCTTGGCGACGGCGTCCACGAGGACGTCGTGGCCCACCCCGTCCAGCTGGACGCACACCAGGCCGGGGGCGTCCGGGCACGGCGGCCGGGATCTGCGGCGCCGGTCGGCGAGCCGGGACAGCCGGCTGCGGTAGGCGTCGTCGTCGCGTACGGCGAGGGCGCCGCCGGTGGCCGAGGCGACCGCGGACATCACGGCGGCCACGATGACGGCGGTCTCCGGGGCGGCCTCGCTCTGCCCGGAGGGGTTGAGGCGCAGGGCGAGCAGCAGCAGGGAGCCGTTGAGGAAGAAGACCAGCAGGCCGATGACGAGGGCGGGGACGAGCAGCAGCAGCCGTACCAGCAGCGGCCAGACGACGGCGGACAGCACGCCGAAGGCGCCGGCGCCGCAGGCCGCGGTGACGGCGATACGGGTGGCGCTGTCGCCGTCGGCGGACTGGAGCCGGAAGTCCGGCAGGAGTCCGGCGAGCGCCAGCATGGTGACGGTGGAGACCGCCCACACGACGGCGCTCCGCCCGATCCGGCCGGCGACCCACCGCCACCGCACACCCCACACGCCCTGTCTCACGTCCTCCCCGGCCACCTGGTCCCGCTCCCCACCCTGCCACACGCCCCGGCGCGGCCCGGTACAGGTGCGATACGGGCCGGGGGCCGCCGGCTACCGGCTACCGGCTACCGGCTACCGGCTACCGGCTACCGGCTACCGGCTACCGGCTACCGGCTACCGGCTACCGGCCGTCGTATCCGGCCGTCGGCATCGAGAGTCTGCGGTGCACGCGAGCCTTCATCTGGGCGTCGTAGGAGGGTTCGGCCCGGCCGACCGTCTCGACCCGCACGCCGCGCCGCGCGCACTCGGCGGTGAACTCCTCCACCGAGGACAGCGCGCGCTCCAGTACTCGCAGGCTGGGGGCCACGAACACGTCGACGCCGGGCCGGACGCCGTCCCACAGGGCGCAGTGGTCGTAGCGCAGTCCACCGACGAGGAGTTCCCGGGCGACCACGTATCCGCGTTCGGCGGCCCAGCGGGCGCACATCGCGTGCTGGCTGCGGGAGTCCACCAGGAAGGGGTCGGCCTCCAGTTCCTCCAGTGGTGTCAGGCTCGCGATGGCGGTCACCCGCACCGGCGCGCGCCCGCCGGAGGCACCCCGCAGCTGTCCCATGGCGTCCCCCTCACCTCCGGGTTTCGCCGCCGACCCTACTCCTGCCCGTAGGCTTCGGGGAGTCGCGCGAAGGGGGCGGAGAGGGTGTCGGTGGAGATCACCTGGTGGGGTCACGCCACGTGCACGGTGGAGGATTCGAACACACGGGTGCTCACCGACCCGTTGTTCGCGCGCCGGCTGGCGCATCTGCGCCGGCGCCGGGGTGCGCCGCCGCCGGCGGAGGCCCGCCGCGCGGATCTGGTGCTGGTCTCCCACCTGCACGCCGATCATCTGCATGTGCCGTCGCTGGCCTCTCTGGCCCCGGGCACGCTCCTGCTCGTGCCCCGGGGCGCACGACGGGCGGTGCCCGGGCTGCGCCGGCTCCGGCACCTGCGGGTCACCGAGGTCGCTCCGGGGGACGCGGTGCGGGCCGGTGATCTGCGGGCGCGGGTGGTGCCGGCCCGGCACGACGGGCGGCGGCTGCCGGTGGGCCCGCATCGCTGCCCCGCGCTGGGGTACGTCGTGGAGGGCGAGGCGCGGACCTATTTCGCCGGGGACACGGGCCTGTTCGCGTCGATGGCGGAGGAGGTCGGGCCGGTGGAGGTGGCACTGCTGCCGGTGGGCGGCTGGGGCCCGCACCTCGGGGAGGGGCATCTGGACGCGGGGCGGGCGGCGCAGGCGCTGGCCCGGCTGGCGCCGCGCGCCGCGGTGCCGGTGCACTACGGCACGTACTGGCCGATCGGCATGGACGGGGTGCGCCCGCACGAGTTCCACGCGCCGGGCGACGAGTTCGTGCGCCTGGCGGCGGCGGCCGCGCCTGGGGTGGACGTGCACAAGCTGGGGCACGGCGAGGGCGTGCGGCTGGAGGTCGCGCGGTGACGTGGCTGTCGTCCGCGACGGCGTTCGCCGCGGCGACGACGTCGACACTGCGGCCGGAGTACGCGCAGCCGGCGATCGGCTATCCGACGCTTTTCCTGCTGGTGCTGGCCGGTGCGCTGGTGCCGGTGGTGCCGACGGGGGCACTGGTGAGTTCGGCGGCGGTGGTGGCGTTCCACCGGACGGCGACGCTGCCGTACTCGCTGGCGCTGGTGCTCGTGACGGCGGCGCTCGGGGCGTTCCTGGGGGACGCGGCGCTGTACTGGCTGGGCCGGCGCGGGCTGCGGTCGAAGAACGGTTCGCGCTGGCTGGAGGCGATCCGGTCGCGGGCGCCGGAGGAGCGGCTGGCGCAGGCGCGGGAGAAGCTGGGCGAGCACGGGGTGGCCGTGCTGGTGCTGTCCCGGCTGGTCCCCGCGGGCCGGCTGCCGGTGATGCTGGCGTGTCTGCTGGCGGAGTGGCCGCTGCGGAGGTTCAGCCGGGGCAACGTGCTCGCGTGTGTGGCGTGGGCGGTCACGTATCAGGTGATCGGGATACTGGGCGGGTCGTTGTTCGAGGAGCCCTGGGAAGGGGTGGTCGTGGCGGTCGCCCTCACCGTCGTGGTGAGTGTGGCCCCCGGTGTGTGGCGGCGGCTGCGGGGGCTCACCGGCGGGCTACGGCGTCCCGGCCAGGACGCGTGACGCGCCGACCGGCAGGTCCCACAGGTCGTCCCGGTCCAGTCCCGCCCGCTCCCAGGCGGCCCGCACCCGGGTGAGCGGTTCGAGGACGGGCTCGGCCGAGAGCACGAAGGTGCCCCAGTGCATGGGGGCCATGGCGCGGGCGCCGAGGTCGAGGGTGGCCCGGACTGCTTCCTCCGGGTCGCAGTGGACGTCCCTCAGCCACCAGCGGGGGTCGTAGGCGCCGATGGGCATGAGGGTGAGGTCGATGCCGGGGTAGCGGCGGCCGATGCGGGCGAACCAGTGGCCGTAGCCGGTGTCGCCGGCGAAGTGCACGCGGCGGCCGTCTGGGGCGGTCAGGATCCAGCCGCCCCACAGGCTGTGGCAGGTGTCGGTGAGGGTGCGCTTGGACCAGTGGTGCGCCGGCACGAAGTCGAAGCGGGTACCGGAGAGTTCGGACGCCTCCCACCAGTCCAGCTCGGTGATCCGGGTGAACTTCCGGCGCCGGAACCAGCGGCCGAGGCCGGCCGGCACGAACACCGGGGTGTCGCGGGGCAGTCGGCGCAGGGTGGGGGCGTCGAGGTGGTCGTAGTGGTTGTGGCTGATGACGACGGCGTCGACGGGCGGCAGGTCGTGCCAGGCGACGCCGACGGGGGTGATGCGGGCGGGGGTGCCGAGGATACGGCGGGACCATACGGGGTCGGTGAGGACGGTGAGCCCCCCGATCCGGATGATCCAACTGGCGTGCCCGGCCCAGGTGACGGCGAGGGTGCGGGCGCCGGAGCGGGGCAGCGGGGCGGGTTCGTACGGCAGTCGCGGGATGTCGGCGAGGCCGTCGGCGCGGGGCCGTACAGCGCCTTCGCGGGCGAAGCGGGCGAGGGCCTTCAGTCCGGGCAGGGGTGCGGTGAGCCGGTCGTGGAACGTGCGCGGCCACACGCGGTGTTCACCCGGCGGGCGGGGTTCGGCCAGGGGCGGGGCGACGGGGGCGGGGGGCGCCGGAGCGGAGGGTGCCGGGGCGAGGGGTGCGGGCGCGGACGGGCCGGCGGCCGGTCTCGCCGCCCCGGCCGTGCGGGGCTCCGTGGAGGTGGCCGGTGTGGCGGACGGCGCGGCGGATGGCGTGGACGGGCCGGGCGGTCGGGTCGGGCGCGGCGGTCGGGTCTGCTGCGTCATCGAGGAGGCTCCCATCGCTGAGCGTCGTCGCGGAGGTCTTCGAACACGGACCTCAAGGAGATCAACGCGCGTTGCACGTGTGGCAGTTCCCGCGGTGAGGGTGACGTGAGGCTTGCGGCGCGTTCCTCGTCCGTGCCGCCCAGCAGCCCGGCGGTGCCGAGCCGGACGCGCAGGGCGCCGAGGTCGTCGCCGAAGCGGTGGCCGCCGGGTATGGGCCGGCCGAGCCGGACGGCGAGCAGGTCCTCCAGTTCCTGTGCGTCGCCGACGCCCTGTGCGGCGAGTGGTTCGCGCAGCGGGTCGAGGTCGGCGTACAGGTGGCGGCCGGCCTGCGGGGGCCGGGCGAGGGCGCCGCCGGCGACGACCGCCTCGTGTGCGGCGGCGGCCACGCGCGCGTGCAGGCGTACGGCGGCGGCGCGGCGCTCGGTGACGGGTTCCGGTTCGTCGAGGGCGTACCCGGCGGCGGTGGCGACGGGGCCGGCCACACGTGCGCCGAGCGCGGTGAGCACGTCGAGCACGCGCGCGTGGAGCGCGGCGCCCGCGGCTCCGTCGGGGAAGCGGGCGACGGCGGCGGGCCAGCCGGCGGGGAGCAGCGAGCCGGCCAGGTCGGTGACGACGGTGACCCGGTCGGGGAGCATCTCGGCGGGGCTGAGCAGCACCGTCTCGTGGGGGGCGTGGACGGTGTCGCGCCAGGTCTCGTCGCTGACCAGGTGCAGTCCCTCGGCAGCGGCCGCCTCGACGGTCTCGTGGAGGAGTTCGGGCGGGGCGACGGTGGCGGTGGGGTCGTCGGCGACGGACAGCACCAGCAGGCGCGGGTCGCCGCCCTCGGCGCGGACGCGGCGGACGGTCTCCAGGAGGGCGTAGGGGTCGGGGACGCCGCCGCTCTCGGCGGGCGTCGGCACGTGGAACACGGGTCTGCCGAGGAGGCGGGCGTACGGCGCCCACCATGCGGCGCACGGGCGGGGCACCAGGACGTCGCCGCCCTGGCCGTTCTCTCCCCGGTCGCCGCCGAGTGCGGCGGTGAGCGCGAGCAGCAGGGCGGGGGCACCGGGGCCGGCGGTCACCCGGTCGGGGACGCAGGGCAGGCCGCGGCGGGTCCAGTAGCCGCAGGCCGCTTCGAGGAGGGCGGGGGCGCCACCGACCGGCTGGGCGTCGGCGCGGCCCGCCGTGGCGGCGAGGACGGCGGCGAGTTCGGGGAGGACCGGCAGGCCGTCGTCGGGGAGGGGAGGCCCGAAGCGGACGGGGCCGTGGCCTACGGGATCCGTCCGCCGCATGTCCGCCTCCGCCCGGTCCGTGCCCGCCGTCCGCTGTCCTGTCGCGCGCTGTCGTGTCGCGCCCTGTCGTGCTGCGCCCGGCCTCTCGCGTGCTGTCCTGTCGCGCCCTGTTTCCGGCGCCCGTGCGCCGGCGCCGTCCTGCCGGGGTGCGGCCGCCGCCCGCGTGGGCCGTGCCGCCCGGCTCCGTTCGCCGGGCCGGCCGTCGGCCCCGTCCTGGTCACCGTCGGCCCCGTGCCGTCGGCTGGCCTGCTGCCCGCGCCCCGGTCACCGTCACCGTCGCCCCCGTCCTGGCCGCCCGTCGCTCCGTCCTGCCGCCGGCGCCGCTCCCCCGCCCGACTGCCGTGGCGGGGCCCGGCGGGCGGGTGCGGTCGTGGTGTCCAACCGTGCGGCTGGTGCGCGCGTGGCCGCTGTCGCCGTCCTGGGCTTGTGTGTACCCGCCCGGCGGCGGTCCATGGCCGGGGACGCCGATCGGGCCGTGCACCGGGCCCGGCTCAGGCGTCCTCCCGGCGCCGGGGCCGGTGCAGCCGGTGGGCGGCGGCCCCGCAGGCGGCGGCGATCAGGGCCGCTCCGGCGGCCAGCGCCGGCACCGAGTCGTCGAAGGTGCCGCCCTGCCCGGCCGCGACGCCGTGCTGCACGGTGGGCGGCGGGCACCCGGCGGCGCCGTCGTCGCCCTCGTGGGAGCCGGGGCAGGTACGGCCGCCGGTGCAGAGCGACGGGCCGTGAGCCTGTCCACAGTCCCGGCCGCCTCCGTCACAGGCCGGCCCTGTGTCCGCGGCCGGCCCGGTGTCCGCCGCCGGTCCCGGGCACTGACCGGGCTCCTCGCACGGCTGGCCCGGCCGGCAGGGTGTGTCCTGGCTCGTCTGGCCGCAGTCCCGTCCGGCGGTGCAGGGGCCGGTCCCCTGGACGTCGTCCGGGGCGTCGTCCGGGCCGTCGGGACGGGTGACGGAGTAGCTCGCGCTCCAGGGGCTGCCCTTGCCGCCCGAGGCCCCCGGGCAGGCTCCGTCGACGGTCCAGGCCGCGTCCGGGCCGGTGCCCGCCGGGTCCCCCTCGGCCTGCTCACCGGCGGTGATCCGGGCGGTGCCCCGGTAGGCGGGGCCGCCGTCCTCGCCGGTGACCCGCTGGAGCCGAACGGTGCCGTCCTCGAAGGCCCGGGAGGTGGCGTCGAGGGTGTCGGGTACGGTGCCGCCGACCTTGTCGCAGGTCACGGACACGGTGACGGTGCCGCCGGGCCGGACGGTGTCCGGGCTGGTCTCGGCGGCGGGGTCCGCGGTCGCGGCGGGCCCGGCCATGGCGAGCGCGGCGCCGGCCAGGGCGGCGACGGACAGGGCTCGGAAGGTGCGGCGCATGGGGCGGGCTCCTCGGACGGCGGGACGGCGACGGCGGTTACGGCGGGCCGAAGGTGGGTGGCTGCCGGGTGCCGGTACGGCCATACGGCTGCCGTGGGGCACGGGGGTGTGCCCTCGCTGCCATCACAGCCCGCCGCGCGGCGCGCCGCGCGCGGCCGGACCCCATTCGCGGGACACGAACGGCCGAGCGGGTGACACCGGCCGCCAGCACGCGCGGAGCGACCGGCGGGGGCGGGTCAGGTTTTCCCTCTCCCCCACCGGTGACTCGGTAACTGCTGACCGGATCGTCGTTCCCCGTACTGGACCGGGAGGTCCCTACATGAGCACCAAGGTGTCCGACCACATTCTCGAGCGGCTGCGCGACTGGGGTGTGGAGCAGGTCTTCAGCTACCCCGGCGACGGCATCAACGGGCTGCTCGCCGCCTGGGGCCGGGCCGAGGACCAGCCGCGTTTCATCCAGGCCCGGCACGAGGAGATGGCCGCGTTCGAGGCGGTCGGCTACGCCAAGTTCAGCGGGCGGCTGGGCGTGTGCGTGGCGACCTCGGGGCCCGGCGCCGTCCACCTGCTCAACGGTCTGTACGACGCGAAGCTGGACCACGTTCCGGTGCTGGCCATCGTCGGCCAGACGAACCGGACCGCGATGGGCGGCTCCTACCAGCAGGAGATCGACCTGCACACGCTGTTCAAGGACGTCGCCTCCGACTTCCTGGAGACGGTGACCGTGCCGGAGCAGCTGCCGAACGTCATCGACCGGGCGATCCGCACCGCGTACGCCCGCCGTGCCCCCACCGCGATCATCGTGCCGGCGGACGTGCAGCAGCTGGACTACTCGCCCCCGACGCACGACTTCAAGATGGTGCCGTCCAGCCTCGGCATGTCCGACTACACGGCGACCCCGACGGACGAGGCGTTGCAGCGGGCCGCCGAGGTGCTGAACGCCGGTGACAAGCCGGCGATCCTGATCGGGCAGGGCGCGGCCGGGGCCGTGGCCGAGGTCCAGGAGATCGCCGAGATGCTGGGCGCGGGCGTCGCCAAGGCGCTGCTCGGCAAGGACGTGCTGAGCGACGAACTGCCGTACGTCACCGGGCCGATCGGGCTGCTGGGCAGCCGGCCGTCGTACGAGATGATGCGGGACTGCGACACGCTGCTGACCATCGGTTCGTCGTTCCCGTACACGCAGTTCATGCCGGAGTTCGGCAAGGCGCGCGGGGTGCAGATCGACATCGACCCGCACATGGTCGGCATGCGGTACCCGTACGAGGTGAACCTGGTCGGCGACGCGAAGGCGACGCTGCGCCGGCTGATCCCGCTGCTGGAACGGGACCGCGGCGGACGCGAGTGGCGCGACACGGTGTGCGCGAACGTCGAGCGCTGGCACCAGACGATGGACCGGCGGGCCGGTCTCGCGGCCGATCCGGTCAACCCGGAGTACGTGGCCCGGGCCCTGGACCCGCTGCTGCCGGACAACGCGATCCTCACCTCGGACTCGGGGTCGGTCGCCAACTGGTATGCGCGGCACATCACGATGCGGCCGGGCATGCTCGGTTCGCTGTCCGGCACGCTGGCGACGATGGGCCCCGGGGTGCCGTACGCCATCGGTGCGAAGTTCGCGCACCCGGACCGGCCGGTGATCGCACTGGTCGGCGACGGCGCGATGCAGATGAACGGGCTGGCGGAGATGATCACGGCGGCGAAGTACCGGGACCGCTGGTCGGATCCGCGGCTGGTGGTGGGCGTGTGGAACAACCAGGACCTGAACCAGGTGACGTGGGAGATGCGCGCCATGGAGGGCGCCCCGCAGTTCCTTCCGTCGCAGTCGATCCCGGACGTGCAGTACGCGGCGTTCGCCCGGTCGCTGGGGCTGACCGGGATCCGGGTGGAGAAGCAGGAGGACGTCGAGTCGGCCTGGCGGGCGGCGCTGGACGCGGACGGGCCCGCGCTGGTCGAGTTCCTCACCGACCCCGCGGTGCCGCCGATCCCGCCGCACGCCTCCTGGGAGCAGATGGAGGCGACGGCCGCGTCCATCCTCAAGGGCGACAGCGACCGCGGATCCATGATCAGGCAGGGGCTGAAGGCCAAGGTGCAGGAGTTCCTGCCGGGCCGGGACAAGGAGGAGTGACACGGCCGGTTTCCGGTCGCGGATCGGGTCGCCGTATCCGGGACGTCGTATCCGGTGTCGGCCGGCAGGCCGCCGGGTACGCGGGGCGGACCGCGACTCCGACCCCCGACCCCCGACCCCCGACCTTCGACCCTCTGGAGGCATGACATGCAGCGAGGCAGTGACCGGCTGAACGTCCACCGGGACGACGAGATGAAGCACGAGCTGCAGGGCCTGCTCCGGTCCGGCCATCCGACCCGCGCCGAGGAGTGGCACGACCCCGAGCCCGCCGCCGACGACGACCCGGAGGTGTGGAGCGGGCCGGTGGGCGGTCTGGGCTCCCCGGCGTCGCTGGAGCGGGTACGGCTGGCCCTGGCCCGGTGCCTGGGCCGGCACGCCTTCCCGGCCAAGGCGGGCGAGCTGGCCCGGGCGCTGCGCCGGGGCAACGCGCCCGGCGGGCTGATCGACGCGGTCGCCGCCCTGCCCCGCGGGCAGCACTACGGCACCGTCCACGAGCTGGCCGAGGCGCTGGTGGCCGGCGGCACGACCGGCGCGGAAGCCGGCGGGAAAGGGGAATGAGCATGCGGATCGCGTTTCTGGTGGCGCCCGAGGGCGTCGAGCAGGTCGAGCTGACCGAGCCGTGGAAGGCGGCGTCGGACGCCGGGCACGAGACGGTGCTGGTGTCGACGGACTCCGGTGAGGTGCAGGCCTTCGACCACCTGGACAAGGCGGACACGTTCCCCGTGGACGAGGTGGTGGGCGACACGTCCGCCGACTCGTTCGGGGCACTGGTGCTGCCGGGCGGGGTGGCCAACCCCGACTTCCTGCGGATGGACGACAAGGCCGTCGCGTTCGTGAAGGGCTTCTTCGAGCGGGGCCGTCCCGTCGCCGCGATCTGCCACGCGCCGTGGACGCTGGTGGAGGCGGACGTCGTACGCGGCCGGGAGCTGACCTCGTGGCCCAGCCTGCGGACGGACATCCGCAACGCGGGCGGGACGTGGGTGGACGAGCAGGTGAAGATCTGCGACCACGGACCCAATCTGCTGATCACGAGCCGCAAGCCGGACGACCTCAAGGCGTTCTGCGACGCGTTCCTGCACGTGTTCGCCGGGGAGCCGGGCTGACGGAGCCGAGTCCCTCTTCGGGGTCGGCCCGCATCGTGCGGGCCGACCCCGACGCCGTGCGGCGCACGAAGCGGTCGCTCAGGTACCCGGAGCCGCCGCCTCGCCGCAGCGGCGCTCGCGGGCGCCCTCGCGGGTGCGGCCCGCGCTGACCAGGCGGCGCGGGTTGCGGCGCAGGTACTCGCCCTCCAGCTGCGCCATGCGCTCGTTGTGGGCCCGCAGCGCGTCGTTGGAGCCGTACAGGAGGGTGTCGTGGCGCGTGCGGTGGATCGTCTCCAGCTCTTTCATGAGCTGCTGGTCGTCCAGCCTGCTGGGGTCGACTCCGGTCATGGTGGTGCCCCGCTCGTCGTGGTCGTGGAGCTCGCGTTCCTGAATCCACTGTACGAACAACCGGGCGCGCGGGCCTCCGCATGCGCCGGCACCTGAGTGGACCCGGCCGGTGCCCCGGATCACCGGGCCCGCTCGACCCTGCGCTCGTCCCAGACGGGCTCGGGGGTCTCGCGGACGCGGCCGTCGCTGCCGAAGACCAGGTAGCGGTCGAAGGAACGGGCGAACCAGCGGTCGTGGGTGACGGCGAGGACCGTGCCCTCGAAGGCCTCCAGCCCCTCCTGGAGGGCCTCGGCGGACTCCAGGTCGAGGTTGTCGGTGGGCTCGTCGAGGAGGAGCGCGGTGACGCCCTGGAGTTCCAGCAGCAGGATCTGGAAGCGGGCCTGCTGGCCGCCGGAGAGCCGGTCGAAGCTCTGCTCGGCCTGCTGGGTCAGCTCGTAGCGGCGCAGCCGGGACATGGCGGCGCCCCGGTCCTGGGCGTGTTCCTTCCACAGGATGTCGAGGAGGGTGCGGCCGGTGAGTTCGGGGTGGGCGTGGGTCTGCGCGAAGTGTCCGGGTACGACGCGCGCCCCGAGTTTCCACTGCCCGCCGTGCGCGACGTCCTCGCCGGCGAGGAGGCGCAGGAAGTGCGACTTGCCGGAGCCGTTGGAGCCGAGGACGGCGACCCGTTCGCCGTAGAACACCTCCAGGTCGAAGGGGTTCATCAGGCCGGTGAGTTCCAGCCGCTCGCAGGTGACGGCCCGGACGCCGGTCCGGCCGCCCTTGAGGCGCATGGTGATGTCCTGCTCGCGGGGCGGCTCCGGCGGCGGCCCGGCCTCCTCGAACTTGCGCAGGCGGGTCTGCGCGGCCTGGTAGCGGGAGGCCATGTCGTGGCTGACGGCCGCCGCCTGACGCAAAGTCAGGACGAGCTTCTTCAGCTGGGCGTGTTTCTCGTCCCAGCGGCGGCGCAACTCCTCGAAGCGGGCGAAGCGTTCGCGGCGGGCCTCGTGATACGTGGCGAAGCCGCCGCCGTGCACCCAGGCGTCGGCGCCGGTGGGCGAGGGCTCGACGGAGACGATCTTCTCGGCGGCGCGGGCGAGGAGTTCGCGGTCGTGGGAGACGAACAGGACGGTCTTTCGGGTCTCCTTGAGCTGCTCCTCCAGCCATCGCTTGCCGGGCACGTCGAGGTAGTTGTCCGGCTCGTCGAGCAGCAGCACCTCGTCGGTGCCGCGCAGCAGGGCCTCCAGGACGAGGCGTTTCTGCTCGCCGCCGGAGAGGGTGCTGACCTGCCGCCACTGGGCCCGCTCGTAGGGCATGCCGAGCGCGGCGGTGGTGCACATGTCCCACAGGGTCTCGGCCTCGTAGCCCCGCGCCTCCGCCCAGTCGGCGAGGGCTTGCGCGTAGCGCATCTGGGCGGCTTCGTCGTCGACGGTCATGACGGCGTGCTCGGCGGCGTCGACGGCCTCGGCCGCCTGCCGGATGCGGGGCTGGGCGACCGACACGAGGAGGTCGCGCACCGTCGTCTCGTCGCGTACGGAGCCCACGAACTGGCGCATCACGCCGAGGCCGCCGCTGACCGTGACCGTGCCGCCGTGCGGTTTCAGCTCGCCGGAGATCAGCCGGAGCAGGGTGGTCTTGCCGGCGCCGTTGGGGCCGACGAGGGCGACGACGGCACCTTCACCGACCCGGAAGGACACATCGCCCAGGAGGGCCCTCCCGTCGGGGAGGTAGTACTCCAGGTGCGCGGCTTCGAGGTGTCCCATGAGGAGCGATTGTGCGGGGCGCGCGGAGCGCGGGGCAAACTGATATCCGCAGGCCGCCACCGGCGGGGTCGCTGTCGTGCGCCGGCGGCGGGGCCCGGGCACGCGGCCGGCGCACCACGCAGCCCCGATCTCCCGGGGCCGGGGCGAGTTTCGCTCACCGGCGCTTGCCGGGTGCCTCCCTCACCGCCCCCCAGTGCCTTAAGGGCCTGGGGGAGGCACGCATGCCCGCAGCTACGTACGGCTGGGCAGGAGTGGTCAATTCGGCGGGTTTACGGGCTCTCCTGTCGGGCCGCCCTCCCCGGACGGCAGTACGGTGGCTCCCGCCCAGGTCAGGGCCTTGAAGCCGTCAGCCGGGGTGCCGTCGAGGACGACGACTCCGGTGTTCTCCAGCGGGCGGGCGGCGGCGTAGGGGACGTCGACGTTGGCGGCGCGGGCGGCGGTCCACATGCGGATCGCGGCACCGTGGCTGACCATGACCACCGTGCCCGCGCCGCTGCCGGCCGCCTCGGCGACGACCTGGTCGAAGCGGGCCAGCGCCTCCTCGCCGCTCTCCCCGCCGGGCATGCGCAGCGCGGTGTCCCCGGCCGCCCACGCGAACACGGTGCGCATGTACAGCTCACCCTGCGCGGAGCGGCCGGGCGCCATCTCCAGGTCGCCGGCCGACAGCTCGCGGAGGCCGTCGCGGACCAGGACCTCCAGGCCGCGCGTATGGGCCAGCGGGGCGGCCGTCAACCGGGTGCGGGTCAGCGTGGAGGCGTAGACGGCGTCGACGTCCTCGCCGGCGAGGACGGCGGGCAGCGCGGCGGCCTGCCGTGTGCCCAGCGTGGTGAGGCCGGGCCCCGGTACGGCCGTGTCCAGCAGGAACTCCACGTTGGACGGGGTCTGGCCGTGGCGGACGAGGAGCAGGCGCATCCGGGGTTCCTCCCTCGCCGGCGGGCGCGCGGCCCGGCGTCGTTGCGCGCGGGGCCCACACCTTCGGCGTACGAAGAGCACAACAAACGGCCGCTTCAGGGTAACCGCACCCCATGAACCCAGACGTCGACCTGACCGTCCCGGCGACCGGCCGGCACGCCCTGCGCGAGCGGCTGCTCGCCCTGGACTCCCGGGTGTTCGAGGTGGCCGCGCGCCGGCACTGGCCGGCCGCCGAGCGGGTGCTGCCCCGGTTGAGCCGCGGTGCGAACCACGGAGTGCTCTGGTTCGCGACGGCGGCCGCGCTGGCCGCGACCCGTACGCCGCGCGCCCGCCGGGCGGCCGTCCGGGGCGTGGCCTCGCTGACCCTGGCCTCGCTCACCATCAACACCCTCGGCAAGCGCTCGGTGCGCCGGGCGCGTCCGGCGCTGGACGCGGTGCCGCTGGTGCGGCAGCTGAAGCGGCAGCCGATCACCACGTCGTTCCCGTCCGGTCACGCCGCCTCCGCCGCCGCGTTCGCGACCGGCGTGGCCCTGGAGTCCCCGGCGTGGGGCGCGGCCGTGGCGCCGCTGGCGCTGTCGGTGGCGGCCTCCCGGGTGTACACGGGCGTGCACTTCCCGAGCGACGTGCTGGCGGGTGCGGCCCTGGGCGCGGGCGCCGCGTTCGCGGTACGGCGTCTGGTGCCGACTCGTGCCGGTGCCCGGCCGGCCGCCCGGCCGCGCGCCCACGCCCCGGCGCTGCGGGACGGCGAGGGTCTCATAGTGGTGGCGAACCAGGCGTCGGGCACGGCGGAGCGGGTGCGGGCGCTGCGCGCGGCGCTGCCCGCCGCCGAGATCGTCGAGTGCGCGCCGGACGACATCGGGGAGGAGCTGCGGAAGGCGGCGGCCCGGGCCCGGGTGCTCGGGGTGTGCGGCGGCGACGGCACGGTGAACGCGGCGGCGGCGCTCGCCCTGCGCCACGACCTGCCGCTCGCGGTGCTGCCGGGCGGCACCCTCAACCACTTCGCCTACGACCTCGGTGTGGAGGACGAGCGGGACTTCGCGTGGGCCCTCCGGCACGGCGAGGCGGTGCGGGTGGACGTCGGCCGCTTCACCGCCGGCGACACGCAGGGCGTGTTCCTGAACACGCTGAGCCTGGGCGTCTACCCGGAGCTGGTGCGCGAGCGGGAGCGCTGGTCGGGCCGGATCGGCGGCTGGCCGGCCGGGCTGCTCGGCGCGTTCCGGGTGCTGCGCGCGGACCGGCATCCGATGCGCGTGGAGGCCGGCGGTGAACAGCGGCCGCTGTGGCTGCTGTTCGTCGGCAACGGCGTCTACCACCGGATGGGTCTCACCCCTGGCCGTCGTACGGATCTTGCCGACGGCCTGCTGGACGTTCGGGTGGTGCACGGCAGCCGCCGCCCGGCGCTGCGGCTGCTCGCCGCCGCGGCGGCCGGCCCGCTCACCCGCTCCCCCGCCCACGCGGCCGTCCAGGTGACCCGGCTCAGGCTGACCGGCGTCGAGCCGGGCACCCCGCTGGCGTACGACGGCGAGGTGGAGCCGGTGTCGGGCGAGGTGACGGTGGAGAAGCTGCCGGAGGCGCTGACGGTCTACCGCCCATTGCGCTGACGGCAGTCGAGGCCGGGGCGACACCAGACGTGACTGGCCGTCAGTCCATATTTCAAAACGCGGTTCTCATCATGCGGTCGGCGCGCGTACCGTTCGGAGCATCGGGAGCCGGGCCGGAAGGCCCGGTGGCCGGTCCTACGAGAAGGGGGCACAGCCATGCCGGAAGCGCGGGAGACCGCCGTCTACACGCACGGGCACCACGAGTCGGTCCTGCGGTCGCACACCTGGCGCACCGCCGCCAACTCCGCGGCGTACCTGCTCGGTTCGGTCAAGCCCCACATGCGGATCCTGGACATCGGCTGCGGCCCCGGCACCATCACCGCCGACCTGGCGGAACTGGTCCCGGACGGCCACGTCACCGGCCTCGACCACGCGCCGGCCATCCTGGAGCAGGCCCGGGCCACCGCCGAGGAGCGGGGCCTGACCAACGTCGACTTCACGGCCGGCGACGTACACGCCCTGGACTACCCCGACGACACGTTCTGCGTGGTCCACGCCCACCAGGTGCTCCAGCACGTGGGCGACCCGGTGCGGGCGCTGCGCGAGATGCGCCGGGTGACGAAACCCGGCGGGTTCGTCGCCGTGCGTGACGCGGACTACCCCGCGATGACCTGGTACCCGGCGGTGGCCGGCCTTGACGACTGGCTGGACCTGTATCTGCGGGTCGCCCGGGCCAACGGGGGCGAGCCGGACGCCGGGCGCCGGCTCCGGTCCTGGGCCCTGGCCGCCGGGTTCACGGACGTCACGGCCACCTCCGGCACCTGGACGTTCGCCACGGCCGAGGAGCGCGCGTGGTGGAGCGGGCTGTGGGCGGACCGCACCCTCGCCTCGGCCTACGCCGAGCGGGCCACGGAGGGCGGCCACGCGACGGACGGGCAGCTGCGGGAGATCTCGGCCGCCTGGCGGGAGTGGGGGCGGCGGGAGGACGGCTGGTTCGCGGTCCTGCACGGAGAGATCCTGTGCCGGAAATGAGAACCGGAAACGAGGACCGGGAATCCGACAGTGCTGCCGGCCGCGGCCGGAGCCGCTGGTACCGGTGGTGAGCCGGGGTCACGCGCGGGGCCGGACTCGGGGTCAGGCGCGGGGCAGCAGGGGTCCGAGCGGCCCGAGGTCCAGGTTCAGGTCCTCGGGCCGCAGGCCGTAACGGTCGCGCAGCTCGGCCATCCGCTCCTCCAGCAGCATCAGGGTGAGCCCGATCCGTTCCTCCTGCTCCTCGGTCAGCTCCCCCGTGTCGAAGCGGCGCACCGCCTGCCGTTCCATGAGCTGGCGCAGCAGTTCCACCACGGTGAGGACGAGTTTCACCAGGTCCCGCTCGACGGTGTCGGGTTCCAGGTCGAGCCGTTTGCGGGCGCTCATGCGGACTCCTCGGCGGGGGGACGGGCCGGCGCGGGCAGCTCGAAGGGGGAGGGCACCTGCTCGTTCACCGAGCTGATCAGCGCGTTGAGGTCGATCCGGACGAGGTCGACGTCCGCGATCCGCAGGGTGATGTCGCCGGTGATGACGACCCCGCCGGCCAGCAGCCGGTCGAGCAGGTCGACGAGGGCGATCTCGCGGCGTTCGACGACGGTCACGGCTCCTCCCCCGTGAACGAGTAGGCCGCCCAGGGTCCGGTGAGTTCCACCCGCATTCCGGGGGTCTCGTCCTTCGTACGGTCCACCAGTTCCACGAACTCCTCGGAATTCGCGCGGGACACGAGATAGGCGGCGTTGAGCACGTTCTGGCCGGTCGCTCCGGACAGCGCGGAATTCTGCGGGGGGTGCAGCCGGGAATCCTCGGTGTGCGCGGAGAGCCGGGCGTGGAGGGCCTCCGCGAACGTCCCGGCCCGCCGCCACGTCTCCTCGTGCGAGTGGCTGCTCTGCCGCCGCCGGCGCAGATAGTCCCGCCCGCTCGCGGGCTGTGCCGCGGCGGGGGTGACGGCCTCGGCGGGCTCGGGCTCGACGTACACCTTCACGCCCCACTCGACACGGCCGGTCAGCCGGTCCAGGGCGCGCCGGAAGTCGTCCTCGCGGGCCTCGATCATCGTGCGTACGCCGCTGTCGTCTCGGAAGACGGTGGCGAGCCGGAGCGGCAGCGGAGTGGTCACGGTGGTGAGCGCGGCGATCACGCCCTGGTGGGATCGGGCGGTCGCGGCCAGCCAGTCCAGGTCCTCCAGCCGCTCCCGCAGGGCCTCCTCGGAGAAGTCGCCGTGCGGGACCGTGCTCACGACCGCGACCAGGCCGTGGTGGTTCAGCAGGGCCGGCGGGGCGCCCCCGATGCCCGTCAGCTGGGACTGCAGGGGGGCGCCGAAGGGGTGGCAGACGGCGTAGACGTACCGCAGTCCGGTCATGGTGCCTCCTCGGGCGCGCGGCGGGGTTCACGCGACGTACGGCGGGGTTCACGGGCGGTGCCGCCCGGTTCGAGTTCCTCCAGGCGCGCCAGTCGCTCGCGCAACTCGGCGTTCTCCCGGGCCAGCTCGTTCTGGCGGGCCCGGGAGGAGAGGGCCGGGTCGGTCTCCCACCAGTCGATGCCCATCTCCTTGGCCTTGTCGACCGACGCGATGACCAGCCGGAGCTTGACGGTGAGAAGTTCGATGTCGAGCAGGTTGATCCGGATGTCGCCGGCGATCACGACACCCTTGTCGAGCACGCGCTCCAGGATGTCGGCGAGGTTGGCCCCGCCGCCCTGTCCGTACGGCTCGGGAAACCGGCTGGGCATCGTCATCGACGGCTCCCGCCCTCGGTGTACTCGGGCTCTTCGTCGTCCTCGTACTCCTGGTCCGCGTCCTCGTACTCCTCCTCGTCCTCGGGCTCCTCCTCGTCCTCCTCGGCTTCCTCGTCCTCGTCGTCGTAACCCTCTTCGTCCTCTTCCTGGTCCTCGTCCTCGTCCGAAGGCTCGTCGGACGCCTCGGGCTCCTCGGGCTCGCCGTTCTCCTCCGGCTCGCCGTTGTCCTCGCTCTCGGCGTTCTCCTCCTCGACCGCGTCCTCGTGGCTGCGGACCACCTCGCCGTCGCGGATCTCGCCGCGCCAGCCGTCGTCCGCCTCGCCCTTCAGGGTGATGAAGCGGGCGTAGTGCTTCAGATCCAGCCTGGCCCTTCGGCCCTGGGCGCGCCACAGGTTGCCGGTCTTCTCGAAGAATCCGCTCGGGTAGTACTCCATGACCAGCAGGACCCTGGTGAGGTCGTCGCCCAGGGCGTGGAAGGTCACCACGCCCTTGGTGCTGCCCTTCGCACCCTCGGACGTCCACTGGATGCGCTGGTCGGGTATCTGCTCGGTGGTCTGCGCCTTCCAGCTGCGGCTGGACCACAGGACCTTCGCCTGCCAGTCGGAGTGGGTGTCGTCGGCGCGGTTCGCGCTCTTGACGCCCTTGGCGAAGGTGCTGAAGTCCTGGTACTGGGTCCACTGGTCGTAGGCGGTGCGCAGCGGCACCCCGACGTCCACGGACTCCATGATGACGGTGGGCTTGTTGCCCCCGCCCCCCTTGCGCTTGCCGCTGCCGCCGCCGAGGTTCTTCACCGCACCCATGACGTTGTCCTTGACCCGTGAGGCACCCAGCTCCAGTGCGGAGCGCAGCGGTCCCTTGCCCTCGGCGAGCTTGCGGCCACCGTCCAGGGCCAGCTTGCCGAAGCCGGGGCTGTTCCCCTCGGCGATGTCGTTGAGTTTGACCGTGGTCTCGCCGAGTTTGCGGCCGACGCCGGTCAGCAGCCGCTCGGCCTGGGCGGTCAGGTAGTCCTGGGCCTCCTGCTTCAGGCGGTCGGCGGCCTCGCTGTGGGCGAGTGACGTCAGCGGGTTCTCCTGCGCGGCGCCGGAGGCCCGGCCGGCCGCGGATCCGAGAGTGTCGGTCATCGGTCGTCGCCACCCTTCGGCAGCCGGTTACGGGCGCCCCGGGAGGCGCTGCCGGCCGCGGCCGTCTTCTTGCCGGCCGTCCTGCGGGCCGTGCCGGTCTTCTTGGCCGCCGTCTTCTTGGCCGGGGCCTTCTTTGCGGCGGGCTTCCGTGCCCCGCCCTTCTCGGCGGCGGGTGCCTTCTTCGCCGGCGCCTTCTTCGCGGGCCTCTTCTCGCCGGCGCCGGACTTCCCGCGGGACGAGCGGCCCCGGGCCTCACGGTCGTCGTCCCGGTCCTGGTCGTCCCGGTCGTCCTCGTCCCGATCGTCCTCGTCCCGGACCTCGTCGTCCCTGCCCTCGTCCTCCTCCTCATCGGAGCCGGAGCCGGACAGGGCCCCGGTGAGCTGTTCGCGGACCTCGCCGGTCCTGCCGTGCAGCCGGTCGGCGAGCGCGCTCATCTGGCGCTCGACCATGGCCCCGGAGGCCGCCTTGCCCACGCCCCTGAGGTCCTCGCGCAGCTGGTCGCCGATCTCCTTGAACTGCGGGTTCTCCCGCAGCTGGCGGCCCGCCAGCTCCGCGACCGCCCGCGGGCTCAGGTTCAGCTTCTTGCCGGCCACCAGCGAGCCGACGGCCAGCGCCAGTTTCGCCTTCTTCGTACGTCCGAGGACGTATCCGGCCCCTATGGCGAGGCCGAGTCCCACTCGATTCATCGTGCCGTCCCGTTGCCTGTGGTGTCGCCGGAGCGCAGGGCGGTCTCCAGCCGGTCGAGCAGTTCGTCCTCTCTCCGGTCGAACTCCTCCTCGGTGATCTCGCCTGCCTCCAGCTGCTCTTCGAGGCGTGCGAGTTCGGCCCGCACGGTGGCGGGGTCGTAATAGATCCGTTCCGCTTCACGCAGCACCTGGCGGATCGCCCAGGCGCTGCCGCGCACCGGTGCGAACGGCAGCAGCAGCACCTCACCGATCAGTCCCACGGCCGACTCCTTCCGTTCGCGCCCGTCGCGTGGTCGCGCCCGCCCGGTCAGGGGGCGCCGGTGTCCGCTCCGATCGTGGTGCCCGCCGACTCGGCGGGGCCGGGCTCGACGAAGCTGTACGGCGGCAGCGGTCCGTTGACGCGCACGTCCAGGTGGGCATGGCTCTCGCGCACCTGCTGGACGGCGGCCACGAACTGCTCGGCGGTCTCCCGGGGGACCAGGAAGGACACGTTGAGCAGCCACCCGGTGGACTCGGGGCCCACGCTCACGGCCGCCGCGGCCGGGGCCAGCCGGCGGTGGACCTCGGCGGCGTCCTCGGCCTCCTTGGCCTGGACGGCGGCCGCGACCATCTCGCCGAGCCTGATCTTGTCCTCGTAGCTGCCGCCGCCCGCGAGCCGGTTGGTCTCGGCGAGGGAGCGCAGCTCGGGGTTCTGGGCCATGACGATGTGCAGCACCGCGTCCTCGACGTGGGCGGCCTTGATGTTGTATTCGACCTTGCCGTCGAGCTGGCCGAGCCGCTCCCGGTAGTGCTCGGCGCGCTCGTCGAGGACCCCGGTGACCGCGTCGTCGCTGGGGGCGACGCTGCCGAACCGCATGGGCAGCACGCAGCCGGCCACACCCGCCTCGGCGAGCACGTTCTGGTGGGCGAGCAGGTCCCTGCGCTTGGGCCGCAGCCCCTCGGGGGCGTCGCTGACCACGGCGGCCAGCTCACCGGCCGTGAGGACCCGCACCGGGCGGGGCGGCTCCCCGACACCGGTCATGCCCTCGGGAAGCGCCGGGTGCGACCGGGCGGTGATCCCGTAGACGTACGTGCTCACTCCTGCTCCTCCTTCCGGCGGGCCGTGGACTTGCGGGCGCGCGGCCGGGACTCGGTCTCGCGCTCGCCACGGGCCTGCTTGAAGGCGTCGGACACGGTCTCCGCGGCTCCGGACAGCGCGCCCTTGGACTTGCCGCGGGCGCCGGACTCCGTGACCTCGCCGACGATCTCGGGCAGGCCGGGGCTCTTGTTCGGGCCGGACTCCAGGTCGAGGCGGTTGCACGCCTCGGCGAAGCGCAGATAGGTGTCGACGCTGGCCACGACGACCCGGACGTCGATCTTCAGGATCTCGATACCGACCAGGGACACCCGCACGAACGCGTCGATCACGAGCCCCCTGTCCAGTACCAGTTCCAGGACGTCGTAGAGGCCGCTGCTGCCGCCTCCGCCGCCGGTCTGCTGTGCCGGTACTACAGTCATGCCGGCCGTGCCTCCTCGTGAGTGGTCGGTGCCACGCGGTGCGCGTGGCCGCGGGACGCGGTCGGGCGGCCTAGCGGCCGCCGGGCCTGCGCGCGTCGGCCCGAGCGCGTTCGTAACGGCGGACGCGCCGGTAGCCGGTGAGCCGGCCGCGGGTGTCGAGGTCGAGCTGGTAGCTCGCCATGAGGCTCATCGTGTCCGGCACTCGGGCCAGTTCGAGGACCTCGACCTCCAGCGACCAGCCGTCCTCGGTGCGCTCGAACGCGGTCACGGACTCGGGGACGAGCCCGGTGAGTTCGGCGAGCTGGGCGCGCGCCTGGCGCAGGATGTCGATCGGCGCCGGCTCCTGTTCGTCCGTTTCCCGCTCTGCACTGTCTGAACGGTCTGAACTGGTCTTGTTTTGTTGGGAGTTCTGGCTCTCGTGTGCATCACGAGAACCCTGAGTCTTCTGTGGTTTCTGTGAACCCTGTGACTGGGAAGTGCTTCTTGTGTTCGACATGGCCACCTCTCCCCTCGGGTGGCCGCTCCTCCGTTGGCCAAACCTTCGCGAGCACGTGACTGCCCGATCCCGACCGGCGAACGGTCCGGGCGGGACGGAAACAGCAGGTCAGCCGTGCAGCCCGGCGAGTCGGCGCAGGGCGGGTTCGAGGGCGCGGCCCCGGCCGGGCAGCGCGGCCCACGGCTCGGTGCGGGCCTGATCGAGGGCATCGGCGATGCTCCAGTGGCGGGCGTCGAGGCCGGGCTCGTCGAGCTGGTCCCAGGCCAGCGGGACGGCGACCGGGGCGCCGGGGCGGGCCCGGACGGAGTAGGGGGCGACGGCGGTCTGCGCGTAGGCGTTGCGCTGCACGTCGAGGTAGAGCCGGCCGCCGCGCGCGTCCTTGCGGGCGGCGGTGGTGAGGTCCCGGGGGTGCCGCTCGGCCGCCAGCTCGGCGGTCTCGCGGGCGAATCGCCGTACCTCGTCGTAGTCCGCGCGGCCGTCGAGGGGCACCACGAGATGGAGTCCCCGCGAGCCGGTGGTCATGGGCGCCGAGGGCAGTCCGAGGTCGTCGAGCAGTTCACGCATCCGGGCGGCGGCCGACCGGACGGCGGCGAAGTCGTCGCCTTCCGGATCGAGGTCGAAGACCAGCCGGTCGGGGTGATCGGGGCCGGCGCCCCGGTCGGTGCGCGAGAGCCAGCGGTGCAGCGTGACGCAGGCCTGGTCGGCGAGGTACACCAGGGTGGCGGTGTCGTCGCAGACAAGGTGCGTGACCGTGCCGCCCTCCTTGGCGAGCTCGGCCCGGGTGATCCAGTCGGGATAGTGCTCGGGGGTGTTCTTCTGCATGAAGCGGGGCCCGCCGACGCCGTCCGGGCAGCGCTCCAGCATCAGCGGGCGGCCCCGTACGTGGGGCAGCAGGTAGGGCGCGATGCTCCGGTAGTAGTCGGCCAGGTCGCCCTTGGTGTACTCCTTCGCGCCGCCGTCGCCCTCACCCTCGCCGGCGCCCGGGAAGAGCACCTTGCCCGGCCGCCGCACGCGAACGGTGCGGCGGCCGGCCCGTATGGTCCGCGCCTCGTCCTCCGGGCCCGCGCTCACCGCACGACCGCCTCCTCCACCAGCAGCCGGGCCGCCGCCGCGACGGCGATGGAGTCGATGCCGGCCGCGTGCAGCTGCTCGTCGGGCGCGGCCGAGCCCGGCATGGTCCGCACGGCGAGCCGCACCAGACGGGGCACGGGCCGGCCGTCGGTGAACGCCTCCAGTACGGCGTCGCCCAGGCCGCCCTCCTCGTGGTGGTCCTCGACGGTCAGCAGGCAGCCGGTCTCCTCGGCGGCCCGGCGCAGCGTGGCGACGTCGACGGGCTTGACCGAGTACAGGTCGACGACCCGGACCTGGATGCCCTCCTCGGCGAGCCGGTCGGCGGCGGCCAGCGCCTCGGGCACGGTGATCCCGGCCGCGACGACCGTCAGCCGGTCCTGCTCGCCGGAGCGGAGCACCTTGCTGCCGCCGACCTCGAACTCCTCGTTGGGGCCGTAGATCACCGGGGTCTTGCCGCGCGAGGTGCGCAGGTAGCGGACGCCCTCCAGCCCGGCCATCGCCGTGACCAGGCGGGCGGTCTGGTTGGCGTCGCACGGGTAGAGCACCGTCGAGCCGTAGACGGACCGGAACATCGCCAGGTCCTCCAGGCCCATCTGCGAGGGCCCGTCCTGGCCGATGGCGCAGCCCGCGTGCGAGCCGACCAGGTTGATCCCGGAGCCGCTGACGGAGGCCATCCGCACGAAATCGTGGGCGCGGGTGAGGAAGGCGGCGAACGTGGAGGCGTACGGCACCCAGCCGCGGGCCGCCATGCCGACAGCCGCGGCGACGAGCTGCTGTTCGGCGATGTAGCACTCGAAGAACCGGTCGGGGTGCTCCTTGCCGAACTCCTCGGTGCGGGTGGAGTCGCCGACCTCGCCGTCCAGGGCGACGACGTCTCCGCGGGCGCTGCCGAGTGCGGCGAGGGCCGCGCCGAAGGCGTCCCGGGTGGCGACCTCGTCGCCGGTGTCGTAGCCGGGCAGCCGCAGCGGCTCGGTGGTGACCGAGCGGACCGCGGCGGCGGCCTGCGGCTCTCCCACGCGGACGTGCAGGTCGCGCTGCCCGCCCAGCTCGGCGATGGCCTCCTCGGCCTCGGGCAGCGGCTTGCCGTGCAGTCCCTCGCGGTCCTCCACGGCGGCGACGCCCTTGCCCTTGAGGGTGCGGGCCAGGATCACGGTGGGCTGCCCGGTGGTCGACAGCGCTTCGCCGTAGGCACGGTCGACGGCGTCCACATCGTGGCCGTCGATCTCGATCGCGTGCCAGCCGAACGCCTGGAAGCGGCGGGCGTAGGCGTCCAGGTCGTGTCCGTGCCGGGTGGGGCCGCGCTGGCCGAGCCGGTTGACGTCCACGATCGCGGTGAGGTTGTCGAGATGCTCGTACGACGCGTGCTCGGCGGCCTCCCAGATCGAGCCCTCGGCCAGCTCGCTGTCGCCGCACAGCACCCAGACGCGGTAGCCGGTGCGCTCCAGCCGCTTCCCGGACAGGGCGATGCCGACGCCGACGGGCAGGCCCTGGCCGAGCGAGCCGGTGGCCGTCTCCACCCAGGGCAGCCGACGGGGCGTGGGGTGTCCTTCGAGGCGACTGCCCAGCTTGCGGAAGGTGACCAGCTCGCCGTCCTCGATGGCGCCGGCCGCCTTGTAGAGGGCGTACAGCAGGGGCGAGGCGTGGCCCTTGGAGAGGACGAAGCGGTCGTTGGCGGGGTGTTCGGGGCGCTCGAAGTCGTAGCGCAGATGGTGGGCGAAGAGGACCGCCACCAGGTCGGCGGCGGACATCGAGGACGTCGGGTGCCCGGACCCCGCCGCGGCGGCGGCCCGCACGCTGTCCACGCGCAACTGCTGCCCGAGTTCGGCGAGTTCGGCAGTGTTCATGAGTCTCCTTCGGCGGCCCGCCCCGGCAGGTCGTCACGCTTGACGGGCCCGGGAGCGGGGTGGTCGGGGGCTGGGTGATCGGATTCGGCGTGATCGGCGGGCTGGTTCCTGGCGGGTTCGCGGGCGGGCTGGTTCTTCGCCGGCTCCCCGCCCGGCTGGTTCCTGGCGGGCTCACCGCCCGGCTGGTTCCTGGGGGGCTCACCGCCCGGCTGGTTCCTGGGGGGCTCACCGCCCGGCTGGTTCCTGGGGGGCTCGTCCCCCGGCCCGCCCGTCGTCGCGCCGGACGGGACCCGGGGCAGTTCCGGGGAGGCCGTGTCCAGGGGCACGGCCCAGGACCGTACGAGGCCCAGCTGGACGCCCTGGCGCGGGAGCACGGCGTCGAGCAGCCAGTCGGCGGCGACGCGTACGCGGTTGCCGGGCATCGCGGCCAGGTGGTAGCCGCGGGTGACCGCACCGGCCGGTGGTCCGGCGAGGGGGATGCCGAGCGGGTTGGCGGCGGCTCGGACCCCGCCGAGGTCGACGACGAAGCCCAGGTCGCGGTGGCGGTAGGGGCGGCGGCGCCGGCCGAGTCCGAGCGAGGCGGCCACGTTCTCGCCGGCCACCCGGCCCTGCCGCCAGGCGTGCTGGGCGGTCATCGGCGTGAACCCGCCGGGACGCTCCAGGTCGGGCACGGCGGCCGCGTCCCCGCAGGCGAACACCTCGGTCCGGCCCGGCACCTGCAGATGCGGGTCGACGATCAGCCGGCCCCGCTCCAGCGGCTGCCCGACGGCCTCCACCAGCGGATCCGGCCGCACGCCCACGCACCACACCAGGGTCCGGGACTCGACGAACTCACCGTCCGTGAGCAGCACCCCGTCGTGGGTGGCCTCCTTCACGGAGGTCTCCATGCGCACGTCGACTCTCCGGGTGCGCAGCACCCGGTCGGCAGTGCGGGACAGCCGCTCGTCCAGCTCCGGCAGCACTCGCGGCGCCACGTCCAGCAGGATCCAGCGCGGCCGGACCCGCAGCCCGTGCCGGCGCGCGAGGCGATCGGTGAGCATCTTCATGTGCGCGGCCACCTCGGTGCCCGTGTAGCCGGCGCCGACCACGACGAAGGTACAGCGGGCGGCGCGGGTCTCCGGGTCGTCGCCCGTGGCGGCCAGCTCCACCTGCCGGGTCACGTGGTCGCGCAGGTACAGCGCTTCGGGCAGCCCGCGGAAGCCGTGCGCGTGCTCGGCCACGCCCGGGATCGGCAGCAGCTTGTTGACGCTGCCGACGGCCAGCACGAGCCGGTCGTAGGACAGCGTGCGCACACCGCCCTCGGGGTCCGCGTAGTGGACGGTGCGCTCGTCGAGGTCGACGTGGTCCGCCTCGCCGAGCGCGAGCCGCACCCCGCGCAGGGTGCCGGGCAGCGAGACGGTGACCCGGCGGGCGTCCAGGATCCCGGCGGACACCTGCGGCAGAAGCGGCAGGTACAGGAAGTAGTCGGTCGGGTTGAGCAGGGTGATGTCGGCCCGGTTCCGGGTCAGGCGGGCCAGGGTACGGGCCGCCCGGTACCCGGCGAACCCGGCGCCGACGATCACGATGCTGGGTCGGCTCACGGTGCGCCTCCGGCGGTGTGGCTGGTCCGAGGCCTTCCGCGTAACCGAGGCCGGGACACCCAAACGCCGGAGCCGGCCACCCGAACGCCGCCCCGCTCACCCGGACGCCCGGCGCTCGGGCGTTTCACCCGATCGGAGCGGGGTTACCCGGCCCGGGTCCGGCACCACTGAAGCTTCGCCGCCGCGGAGGTTACACCCATGCCCGAGTACGGCTACTTCCTGTCGTGCGAGCAATTCGGCCCCGCCGAACTCGTCGAGCAGGCCCGCATGGCCGAACAGGCCGGCTTCCAGGCGCTGTGGATCTCCGACCACTACCACCCGTGGAACGACGCGCAGGGGGAGAGCGCGTTCGTGTGGTCGGTGATCGGCGCGCTCTCGGAGGCGGTGTCGCTGTCTGTCGAGACGGCGGTGACCTGCCCGACCGTGCGCATGCATCCGGCGGTGGTGGCGCAGGCGGCGGCGACCAGCGCGGTGATGACCGAGGGCCGCTTCCGGCTGGGCGTCGGCACCGGCGAGGCGCTGAACGAGCACATCCTGGGCGACCGGTGGCCGCCGCTGAACGTCCGGCTGGAGATGCTGGAGGAGTCGATCCAGGTGATGCGCCGGCTGTTCACCGGCGAGGAGGTCACCCACCACGGAGCCCACTACACCGTGGAGAACGCCCGCCTCTACACCGTGCCGGACGAGCCCGTGCCGATCGACATCTCCGGCTTCGGCCCGAAGGCGACGTCGCTGGCCGCGCGCGTGGGCGACGGCTACATCACGATGATGCCCGACGAGGAGATGGTCACCCAGTACCGCAAGGGCGGCGGCGGGTCCAGGCTGGTCAGCGGCGGCACGAAGGTCTGCTACGGCCACGACCGCGAGGCGTGCGTCCGCAAGGTGCACCAGCTCTGGTACAACGAGCTGCTGCCCGGCGAGATGGGGCAGGTACTGCCGACGCCGAGCCACTTCGAGCAGCTGTCCGAGCTGGTGACCGAGGACATGGTGCGGGAGAACTCGGTGTGCGGGGACGACGTCGACGAGCACGTGGCCGCGCTGCGGGAGTTCGCGGATGCCGGGTTCGACCGGGTGTACGTGAATCAGATCGGCGAGGATCAGCGGGGGTTCTTCGACTTCTACCGCACGAAGGTGCTGCCGCAGCTGGGTGGTTGAGGGCCGGGGTGGGTGCCGGTGCGTTGTCGGGTGCGTCGTGGTTGCTCGCGCAGTTCCCCGCGCTCCCAGCGCCCCTTGGGAGTTGGCGGCACCCCGACCCGCCCAGGGGCGCGGGGAACTGCGCGACAAGCCACATCGCGCCCGCACCCGACGACGCGCTCGCACCCCCTTACGGCAGGTCGGGGCGCATACGGAAGTCGTACCGCGAGGGTAGCGGCTCTTCCGTGAGGCGGCTCCAGAGGCGGCTGATCGTGTCCTCGCCCTCGCGGAGGTCCGCGACCTCGAAGCCCTCGTCGAAGACGGCGCGGGCCTCGGCGGCCCGCCCCTCCGCGAGCAGCAGCTCCGCGTGGAGGAGCCGGAACCGGCCGCGCCGGCGGACGGCGGGCCGGAGTCGTTCCCAGACGGCGCGCGCGTCCGCCGTCCGGCGGGCCCGGAGCAGCGCCTCCAGGGTCTCGCGGCCGAGCGCGGCGGTCCAGGTCTCGCCGTCGTCGCGGCACTCCCGGCACAGGTCGTCGAAGGCGTCGGCGTACCGGTCGGCGGCCCGCTCGTGGTGGCCGGACTCCTGGTCGGCGACGGCGAGGCAGCGCAGCAGGGGCCAGAGGGAGGGGGCGAGCGGGAGGGCCCGTTCCCAGCTGCGGACGGCCTGGGCCCGGTCACCGGCGTGCCACTGGGCGATCCCGAGGTGGTACTCGGTGTGCGGGCCGGCGGGCGCGGTCTCCAGCATGTCCCGCCAGTGCGGGGCGACGAGGGTCTCGCCGGGCGGCCGTACCCGGCGGGGTTCCGGGAGGGAGCCGGTGCGCAGCAGTTCCCGCCAGGGTTCCTGGGCCGGTCCGAGGGTGGACTCGGGGAAGGGGGTGCCGGGCAGTTTCCAGTCGGCGCGCAGCACTTCGAGGGCGCCCCAGCCGGAGCCGGGGCTGAGGATCTCGCCGGGTTCGGTGTCGGCGTGCGGCCGCCAGGTCTCGTACGCCTCCTCGACGCGGGCGGGCGGCAGGACGGCCGCGAGCCGCCGTTCCGCCTGCTGGACGGCGGCCGTCCACTCCCCGTCGGCGGGTGTGTCGAGCGGGCCGTACGCCTCCAGCCAGGACACCTCGCTCTCGGGTTCCAGGCGGACGTGTTCGAGCTGGGTGCGGGCGAGTCCGGCCTGGATCTCGCAGTAGCCGGGGGTGCCGGGCTCGGTGAGCCACTCCTGCCAGCGCCGGCCGCCGGGGCCGCTGCCCCAGACGAACAGCTTGCGGCCGCGCAGCACGTCCGTGGAGGTCTGGACGAGCCCGTGCCCGTCGCTGTCGAGGGCGGCGATCCAGCGGCGCCGGCCGTCGGGGACCTCGTAGAAGTAGTCCGCGGCGTAGCGGCTGTTGAGGGGGTAGGTGCGGTCGGTCCCGTCGTACGACGGGACGGGGACGCGGCGGAGCCTGCGTTCGTAGCCGATGGGGGTACCTCCCCCCTCAAGGCAGTGGGGGAGCCAGGCCTCTTCGGCGGGGGCCAGGACGCGGCGGTCCTCGGGGACGGCCATGTTGGACCACCAGTACGTGGGTACGGGGTGCTCGTGCGGGTTGCGGACGCGGACGCCGACGTAGAGGAAGTCGGAGCCGTCGGGCAGCCACAGGTCGACCTGGAAGGGCAGGTCGCGCAGGCGTTCCCACTCCCACAGGCGCAGCATCGGCCCGCCGTCGGGGGCGGGGACGCGGGCGGCGTGCAGGGGGGCGCAGGAGAGTGTGGTGTGGCCGGTGGCGCCGATGTTCCATTCGATGCCGCCGGAGTACCAGGCGCCGTTGAGGGCGAAGTCGGCGGGTTGCAGGACGGGGTTGCGGTAGAGGAGTTCGCGGCCGGTGGGCAGGTGGAGCAGGGAGGCGACGCGGCCGCCGAGTCCCGGCAGGACGGTGGCGCGCAGCCGGTCGTTCTCGATCACCAGGGCGTCGACGGGACGGGGTGCGCGGTCGCGGCCGTAGCCGTCCCGCACGCGTGCCGGGAGCAGGCTGCGCAGCGGTTCGTAGCCGAGCTGGCGGGCCATGTCGCGGGGCATCTCGTCGCGTTCGCGGTCGTCGATGCGGTGGACCTCGTCCAGAGGGCGCAGCGGGGGCAGGGGGTTGTCCGGCCCCAGCGGCGCGGCGGGCAGCGTCAGTACCTCACGTCGGATCTGCGTCACGATGACCATGGAACCCGGCGTGCGGCCGGTCGGCCAGGGGAGGTGCCGGTCAGGATTGCGCAAAGGCCGAAATCCCGGCGGGGGTTCAGGGCAGGTCGCGCATCTCGGTGGTGAGGGCCCAGCGTTCGTGGTCCCGCCAGCCGCCGTCGACGTAGAGCATGGCCGGGGAGAAGCCCTCGTGGCGGAAGCCGGCGCCGCGGGCCAGCGCGAGGGAGGCGGTGTTGCCGGGCTGGGCGTTGATCTCCAGGCGGTGCAGCCGCATCGGGCCGAACGCGTAGCCGATGACGAGTTCCAGTCCTTCGCGCATCAGTCCGCGGCCGGCCGCGTGGGCGAAGGCGCCGTAGCCGAGGGCGCCGGACTGGAAGCCGCCCCGGACGATGTTGTTGATGTTGATGAAGCCGGCGACGGCCCCGTCGGCCTTCTCACAGACGAGGAAGCCGGCCTTGGCCGGGTCGTCGATGAGTGGTCCGGCGTAGGCGGCGTACGCCTCGTCGGTGTCGGGCGGGAACAGCCAGGGGCTGTGCAGGTCCTTGCTCTGTCTGACCCGGGCGGTGAACTCGGGCCCGTCGTCGAGGGTGAAGTGCCGGATGCCCACATGGGGGCCTTCGGCCAGATAGCGGGGTGCGGTGTGCGGCATCGGCCCAGCGTACGACGTTCCGTCGGCGGGTCGGGCGGTGAGCGCCCTGGGGTGGTGGGCGGTTCTGGTGCCGGGTGCGGGTGCGTTGTGGCCGATCGCGCAGTTCCCCGCGCCCCTGGGGGGTGGCAGTGCCGCCGGCTTTCAGAGGCACGCTGGCCGCGGCTCCCCAAGGGGCGCGGGGCGGGATCGAGGTGCGGCTCCGCCGCGTGGGCGCGACAGCCACAGGGCACCCACACCCGGCATCCGACCGCTCCCGTCCGCCCCGCTCAGCGCAGCGCCGGTTCGTCCAGGGTCAACGTGCCCGCGTCGGCGTCGAGTTCGGCGGCGGCGCCGAAGGGGATCGTCAGCGCCCCGGCGCAGTGGCCGAATCCGACGTTCTCGGCGACGGGCACGCCGAGGGTGCCGAGGCGGTCGGCGAGCAGGGGGCGGATCTCCTCGGCGTACCCGGCACAGTCCTGCCAGGAGCCGAGCAGCACGCCGCGCACGCCGTCGAGCCAGCCGGCGCGCAGGAGTTGGGTGAGGCAGCGGTCCAGGTGGGGCGTCTCCTGCCCGACGTCCTCCAGGCAGAGCAGTCCACCGCGCGCGGAGCGGCGGGCGTGCGGGAGGCCGAGTTCGGAGGCGAGCTGAGTCAGCCAGCCGCCGAGGGTGACGCCCCGGGCGCGGCCGGGCACGAGGGCGCCGCCGCCGGTGGAGATGACGGTGCGGACCGTCTCGGGGGCGAACAGGGTGGCGCGCAGGTGTTCCTGGGCCTGCTCGTTCTTGATGAGGTCGAGGCCGGCGGCCATCGGGCCGTGCAGGGTGGCCAGGCCCAGGCGGGTGGCGAAGGCCTCGTGCAGGACGGTGAGGTCGCTGAACCCGACGAACACCTTCGGTCCGGCGGCCCGCATCGCCTCCCAGTCGAGCAGGTCGATCAGGCGCTGTGCGCCGTATCCGCCGCGCGCGCAGAGGACGGCGTCCACCGCCGGGTCGCACCAGGCGTTCTGCAGGTCGGCCGCCCGGTCGGCGTCGGTGCCGGCGAGGTAGCCGGACCCGGGGTGCCGGTCCAGGGCGTGCGGGGCGGCCACCGGGTCGAGGTCCCAGCCGCGCAGCACGTCGAGGCCGGCCTGGAGCCGTTCCTCGGGCACCGGCCCGCTGGTGGCGACGACGGCCACGCGTGCGCCGGGGGCCAGCCGGGCGGGCCGTACCAGTTGCCTCACGTCAGCAGCCCCAGTTCGGGAACGCCGGGCATGTCCAGCCCGAACACCTGGGCGCACAGGGACAGTTCGGCCTGCAGGGCAGTCACCATGGTGCCGGCCCGGCGGAAGCCGTGGCCCTCCCCCTCGAAGGTGAGGTAGGCGTGGGGCACGCCCCGGCCCTGGACGCGGGCCAGGAAGCCCTCGCACTGGGCGGGCGGGCAGATCACGTCGTCCAGCCCCTGGAGCAGCAGGAACGGCACGGTCAGCCGGTCGGCGTGGGTGAGGGGCGAGCGTTCGGTGTAGCGGGCGGGCACCTCGCTCGCCGGGCCGATCAGCGACTCCAGGTAACGGGACTCGAAGTCGTGGGTGTCGCCCGGGCCCCAGGTGGTGAGGTCGAGGATGGGGTAGCTGATGGTGCCGCAGGCGTAGACGTCGGTGGTGGTCAGGGAGGCCGCGGTGGTCCAGCCGCCCGCGCTGCCGCCCCGGATCGCGAGCCGGGCGCGGTCGGCCGTGCCCTCCTCGGCGAGGGCGAGGGCGACGGCCGCGCAGTCCTCGACGTCGACGACGCCCCACTGTTCGCGCAGCCGCTCCCGGTAGGCGCGGCCGTATCCGGTGGACCCGCCGTAGTCGACCTCGGCGACGCCGATGCCGCGGGAGGTGAAGCAGGCGATGGAGAGGTCCAGCACGAGCGGTGCGCGGCTGGTCGGTCCTCCGTGCGCCCAGATGACGTAGGGGGGCAGTTCGCCGTCGGGGGCGGTGCGGGCGGGGTGGTGCGGCGGGTAGACGCGGGCGTGCACCTCCCGGCCGTCGGGGCCGGTGAAGGTGCGGATCTGCGGCTCGGGGTAGTAGGCGGGGTCGACGGGGTCCCGGTGGCGGGCTCCGGTGACCCGGGTGTGTCCGCCGCGGGTGTCGAGTTCGACGACCTCGTGGGCGGTGCGCGGGCTGGCGCCGACGGCGAGGACGCGGTCGCCGGAGGCGGCGAGCGTGGGGGCGAATTCGGTCCACGGTCCGGCGGCGTCGACCAGCTCACCGGATTCTGTATCCAGTACGCCGAGGACGGTCGACCCGCGACCGTGGATGACCGCGATGCGCCCGTCGTCCAGCGGCGCGAACCAGCGGAGGCCCAGCTTCCACAGCGGCCCGCCGAACTCCTCCTCGCGCGGGCACAGGGGCACCTCGTCCCGGTAGAGGTTCCACCAGCCGCTGCGGTCACTCGTATACAGAAGACGGCCGTCCGTCGACCACTCGACCTGGGCGATGGCCTCGTCCGGTCCACCGGCGACTGTACGCACGTCCCGCAGCGTGCCGTCGGCGCCGACCTCCCCGACGAGCAGCTCCGTGCCGTCCCAGGGCATCCGCGGGTGGTCCCAGGCCAGCCAGGCGGCCCGGCGGCCGTCGGGCGAGAGCCGGACCCCGGTGACGAACCGGTGCCGGTCCTCGCCGAGTTCGCGGACGGCGGTCCGGTCGGCGGCGGCCGAGCCGTCCAGCGGTACGGCGGCGGGTACGCGCCGCACGTCGTCGGGCCCGTCGCCGGTGTACTCCTCCAGCACGCACCAGACCTCGCCGCGGCCGAGGTCCACGCGCGGTTCCGCCCAGCGCAGCTCCCGGCCGGGCGCCGGCGCCGGGGTCAGCGGACGGGGCTCGCCGCCGGGCTCGTACCGGTACAGGCGCTGGTCGGCGAAGTGGGTGAAGACGACGAGGGGCGCATCGCCGTCGAGGACACCGTCCCAGGGCCGGCCGCCGTACTCGATGACCCTGCTGCGCACGTTCCACGGCGCGGGCAGCACGGACTCCTCGCGGCCGTCGGCCGTGCGCCGCACGAGGGCGCGGCGGCCGCCCTCGGTGGGCCGGGGCTCTGTCCACCAGGCCTCCTCGCCGACGAAGCCCACCCATTCGGGCTGTCCGTCGTGCGCGGCGGCCAGGGCCGCGTCGACCGGTGAGGGCCAGGAACCGTAGGCCGATGTCAGCACCGCGTCCCCCATCCCCTAGGCCGTCCGCAGGAAGCGGTCGAGGACGCGGACGCCGAAGTGCAGGGCGTCGACGGGGACGCGCTCGTCGACGCCGTGGAACAGCGCCTGGTAGTCGTAGCCCTCGGGGAGCCTCAGCGGGGTGAAGCCGTAGCCGGTGATGCCGAGCCGGGAGAACTGCTTGGCGTCGGTGCCGCCGGACATGCAGTAGGGCACGACGTGTCCCTCGGGCGCGAACTCCTCGACGGCGGCCCGCATCCGGGCGAAGGTCGGCGAGTCCACGGGGGCCTGGAGGGCGACCTCGCGGTGGTGGTACTCCCAGTCGACGTCCGGTCCGGTGAGCCGGTCCAGGGTGGCGCGGAACTCCTCCTCGTCACCCGCCAGATAGCGTCCGTCGACATAGGCGACCGCCTCGCCGGGAATGACGTTCACCTTGTAACCGGCGTCCAGCATGGTCGGGTTGGCGCTGTTGCGGACGGTCGACTCGACGAGTTTCGCGGCGGGGCCCAGCTTCTCCAGCAGCCGGTCGACGTCGCGGAAGTCGGCGTCGACGCCGTACAGGGCGGCGAGTTCGGCGAGGGCGGCCCGCACGGTGGGGGTGAGCCGGAGCGGCCACTCGTGCTCGCCGATGCGGGTGACGGCGGCCGCGAGCCGGGTCACCGCGTTGTCGCGGTTGACCTTGGAGCCGTGTCCGGCCCGGCCGCGCGCGGTGAGCCTCAGCCAGCCGGTGCCGCGCTCCCCCGCCGCGATCGGGTAGAGCTGCCGGCCGGAGCCGTCGTGGAAGGTGAACGCTCCGGACTCGCTGACGCCCTCGGTGCAGCCCTCGAACAGTTCGGGGTGTTCGTCGGCGAGGAAGCCGGAGCCGTCCTCGGCGCTGGCCTCCTCGTCGGCGGTGAACGCGATGACGAGGTCCCGGCGGGGCCGTACTCCCTGGCGGGCCCAGGAGCGGACGACGGCGAGGATCATCGCGTCCATGTTCTTCATGTCGACGGCGCCCCTCCCCCACACGACGCCGTCGCGGACCTCCCCGGAGAACGGGTGGACGCTCCAGTCGGCGGCCTCGGCCGGCACCACGTCGAGGTGGCCGTGGACGAGCAGCGCGGCGGCGGCCGGGTCGGTGCCGGGGATCCGGGCGACGACGTTGGTGCGGCCCGGGGTGCGTTCCAGCAGCACCGGTTCGAGGCCCGCGCCGGCCAGCCGCTCGGCCGCGTACTCGGCGGCGGGCCGCTCCCGGCAGTCGCCGCCGCCGCGGTTGGTGGTGTCGATCCGGATCAGGCCGGAGGTGAACTCGACGACCTCGTCCAGTGCCTGCCCGTCAGCCATACTGCTCCTCCACGGCGGCCGAGGCGATCGTCGTGACCGCCTTGAAGGTCCGGATGCCCTCGTACATGGTGTCGCTGGTGTAGGCGACCTTCCGCTCCCCGGTCCGGGCGACGCCGGGCACGACGGTGGCGGCCATCGCCAGGTGCTCGGCGTCGAACTCCACGCCGACCGTGAACGGGCCCGCCGCCACCGGAGTGTGACGGACCGCCAGGTGCGTGGCCTCCTTGGCGGCGGCGCGGATGTCGGCGGCGGTGCGGGCCGGGGTCCGGCACACCGCCGCGTACCGCGACACATGGTCCTTGACGGCGACCTTCAGCGCCTCGGGGGCGTATCCGAGGGCGTCCTCACAGGCCACGTCGTCGCCGGTGACGAGGACGACGGGGACGCCGTACTCGGCGACCACGTGCGCGTTCAGCAGGCCCTCGCTGGCGCGGACGTCGTTGATCCACACGCCGGTGATCTGGTTGGCCAGATAGGTGTGGGCGAGGACGCCCTCCATGCCTGCGCCCGCGTGGTAGCCGACGAAGGCGATGCCGTCCACGTCCCCGTGCTGGACGCCCTCCACCATGGACAGGGACTTGTGCCGGCCGGTGAGCATCTCGACCCGCTCGTCGAGCCGCTCCAGCAGCAGGTTGCGCATCGACCAGTGGGCCTCGTTGACGAGCACCTGGTCGGCGCCCCCGTCGTAGAAGCCCTGGACGGCGGCGTCGACGTCCGAGGTGAACATCGACCGGCACCGCTCCCACTGCGGCGTCCCCGGCAGCACGTCGGCCGGCCAGGTGACGCCCGTGGCCCCCTCCATGTCCGCACTGATGAGGATCTTCATGCCGTGTCACGTTACGCGCTGCCTGGGTCGGCGGCTACGACCCCGGCGGCGCGGAAGCGCTCAGCGGCGCGGAGCCCGGCGCCTGTCCGGGCCCGCCTCACTTTCCGGCGAGCACGAACCAGCGGGCCGGCAGGTCGATGCGGGTGCCGTCCGCCAGGTTCTCGGTCTGCGCGAGGGCCGTGTCGCCGCTGGCGAGGACCGTGAGCCCGGCCTCGCCCAGCAGGGCGGGGATCTCGTCGTCGGAGGCGTCCGCGGGCTTCAGTCCGTGGTGGAAGACCCGGCGCAGCTTGGGTCCGGGACCGCCGGGGTCGGCCGCGGCCCGCTGCAGCACCTCCCGGGAGCCCGAGGTCAGCTCGACGACGAAGGCCCGGCCCTCGGTGCCGACGATCTCGGCGACGGCGGCGGCGACCCGGGAGCGGGCCCCGGGTTCGCTCTGGTGGATGACGGCCCGCATGTACACGTGGCTGTCGCCGAGCCGGGTGTGCAGGGCCCGTACGGCGTCGATGTCGGTGAGGTCCAGCTGCTGGAACTCCACTCCGGTGCCGTTCGCGGCGCGGCGGGCGTGCTCGACGGCCGCGTGGGTGAGGTCCACGCCGACGGCCTTGGCGAACCGGGTCGCGAGGTAGCGGGTCTGGGTGCCGTTGCCGCAGCCGAGGTCGACGATGGTGCGGCTGGTGTCGGCATACGGCAGGAACAGTTCGCTGTGCGGCTGGGAGGTGAGGGAGGGATCGGCGTCCCAGATCGCCTCACCGGGCGCGTCGGAGGTCTCGCTCCAGTAACTCTCCCACGCGTTGCGGTAGTTCTCCGAGACGTTCATTCGATCTCCCCACGGGTCGGTTCCGTGATCGGGATATCGCGACGGGTGTGTTTTCGGCAAGGGGTGGGGGCCCACCTTCACCGGATGTGCTGGCTCCGGACACCTGCCGGGGGGGCGCGCGGTGCAGGCGCGCACCCCCTGATCGGGTGCTCTACGGCGTCCGGTTGATGGCCTGTTCGAACCAGACGGTCTTGCGGTGGCCGCTGGCGCTGGCGCCCCATTCGCGGGCCAGCCGGCTGACCACGCGCAGGCCGCGGCCGAACTCGTCGTAGGGGCGGGCGTTGAGCATGGCGGGCAGGGCCGGCTCGTCGTCGATGACCTCGAACAGCAGGGCGTCGGTGCGGACCAGCCGTAGCCCGATCCGGCCGCTCCCACCGTGCCGTACGGCGTTGGTGACGACCTCGCTGACCAGGAGTTCCGCGGTGTCCACGGGCTGCGGCAGCGCCCACCGCAGCAGCCGCTCGCGGACCACGCGGCGGGCGCGGGCGACCTCGCGCGGGTCGGCGTCGAACTGCCACTCGGCGACGTGGTCGTCGGGGATGCCGTTGAGCCGGGCCATCAGCAGGGCGACGTCGTCCTTGCGGCCGCCGCGGGTGTTGAGGGCGCGGATGATGGTGTCGCAGGCGTCGTCCATGGAGGCGGCGGGGTGCGCGGCGGACTCGCAGAGCGCGGCGAGGCCCTCGCCGATGTCGGAGCCGCGCACCTCCACCAGGCCGTCGGTGCACAGCACGAGCCGGTCGCCGGGCGCGACCCGGACCACCTTCGCCTCGAAGGGGACGCCACCGACTCCTATGGGGGCGCCGGTCGGCAGGTCGAGCAGTTCGCTGCGCCCGTCCTCGGCGCGCACCAGAACGGGCGGGATGTGCCCGGCGTTGGCCATGTGCAGTTCGCCGCGGATGGGGTCGTAGACCGCGTAAAGGCAGGTGGCGAGGTAGTTCTCGCCGAGGCGGCGGGCCAGGTCGTCGAGGTTGCGCAGCAGTTGGGCGGGCGGGGTGCCCATGGCCGCCATCGTCTGTACGGCCGTGCGCAACTGGCCCATCATCGCGGCCGAGTTGAGGCCGTGGCCCATGACGTCGCCGACGACGAGGGCGGTGCGGGAGCCGCCGAGCTTGATGGTGTCGAACCAGTCGCCGCCGATCCGGCCGAGCCGGGTGCCGGGCAGGTAGCGGGTCGCCACGTCGCAGCCGGCCATGCGCGGCGCGACCTGCGGCAGCATGCTGTCCTGGAGGGTGTCGGCGACGTTCTCCTGGTAGGTGTACATGCGCGCGTTGTCGAGCACGAGGCCCGCGCGGGCGGCGAGTTCGGCGCCGGTGGTGTGGTCCATGTCGTCGAACTGGGCGCGGCCGGGGCGCCGCATCAGCACCATGAAGCCGAGGACGACGTTGCGTGCCTTGAGCGGCACGATCAGCAGGGAGCGGCCGGTGATGAGGGGCCTGAGGTCGCGTTTCTCGAACTCGCCCGCGATGCGGTTACCCATCTCCTCGCTGATCTGCGGGATGACGACGGGTTCACCGGTGACCATGCACTGGAAGAACGGGGTGTGCTCGGGGAAGGCGAAGGCCTCGCCGACGGGCACGGTGTCGTCCCAGCGGCCGGGTTCGTCGTTGTGCTCGACCCAGACGCGGTGCATCACGGTGCTGGCGTCCGGCGGTCCGTCCGGGAAGCCCTCGCCGGCCAGGACGGCGGCGCGCAGGTGGGTGCCGGCGAAGTCGGCGAAGCGCGGGACGGCGGCGCTGGTGACCTCCCGGATGGTCTCGCCGAGGTCGAGGGAGGTGCCGATGGCGGAGCTGACCTCGTTGAGGAACTCCAGCCGCTCGCGCACCGCGAGGTACTCCAGGTCGCGTTCGGCGCCGGTCGGGATCACGGGCCCGGTGCGCTGCTGCGGCAGGACCGGTTCCGGGCGGAGGTGTCCGGCGCGCCGGGGGACGCCCCAGTACGGGGTGACGGGCACCCGCTCGAACTGGCTGAACTCCAGGACGGGGTAGCCGAGTTCGAGGACCTGGGAGACGATGCGGCTGCTGAGTCCGGGGCCCATGTTGGGCAGGATCTCGGGCAGCCGCCGCTCCAGGTCCTCGGGGGCGGGCAGTTCGGTGTGGCGGGCGAACCCGGGCGAGATGCGTTCGGCGCTCTCGTCGTCGAAGCCGCGTTCCTGCTGGAGCCGGGTGGCGTCGGCGGCGAGGACCAGCAGCCGGGCCGGTCCGGGGCCGACCAGGGGGTAGGCCCACCAGAGCACGTCGAGGCGGCCCTCGCCGGTGGAGCCGGCGGAGGACCGCTCGTCCTTGGGAGCGGCGACCCGGGCCCGGCCGGCCGTGGGGTAGTCGGTGCGTCCGCCGAGGGATGCCTCCAGGTCGGGGCCGAGGCCGTCGTACGCCTCGAAGCAGTCGTCGGGCATGGGGTCGCCGCGCTGGTCGTCGGCGAACGCACCGGAGACCGGCAGCAGGTCGACGGCGGGCCGGCCCACGGTCTCGTCCCTGCTCATGCCGAACAGGCGTCGCGCTCCGGTGCTCCAGTGGGACACCAGGCCGTCGCGGTCGACGACCACCACGGCCAGCGGAATCCGGCCGGCCGCCGCCGGGTCCGGCGCGCCGTCCCCAGCACCGCGGCTGGGGGGTGCGTCCCGCTCGCTGCCACGGTCCATGGCCCAGGCCCTCTCTCCCCACGGCTGTTCAGTAAACGATCTGTGCCGCCCGCCACTACGGTACGGCGAGCGCCGGTCGTCATGTGCGGCAATCCGGGAATTGGCGCCCCGGAATCACTCGGGCGTGTTCCCTCGCGCCCGGTCTAGTCCTCGTGACCGAGCAGCAGGTCCCGTTCGGTGCGGCCGCCGCCCGCGACCTGCAGGACCGTGGCGACCGGCGGGTAACCTGCGGCGATGACGGTGTACTCGCCGGAGGAGAGGTCGACGAACCGGAACGTTCCGTCGGCGGACGTGGTGAGGGTGTCGACGACGTTCCCGGCGGCGTCCAGGAGGGTCACGCGCGCGTCCTCCACGGGCCGCCCGCCGCCGGCCCGGACGGTGCCCTTCAGCACGGCGCCGCCCGCGAGTTCGACGTCCTGGCGGGTCTCCCGGGAGGCCTGCACGCTGACGGGGAGGGCGGCGGGCCGGTAGGCGGGCGCGCTGGCGGCCAGGGTGTACTCGCCGGCGACCAGTTCGGTGATGAGGTATCCGCCCTCGCGGCCGCTGCGGGTACTGGCGACGACCTCGCCGTGCACGTTGGTGAGGGTGACGGTGGCGTCCCGGACGGGGGTGCCGTCGGCGGTGAGCACGCTGCCGGCGAGGCGTCCGGCGCCGCCGAGGACGACGTCGAGTTCGACGGGCCGCTCGCCGACGGTCACGGAGACCGCCTGCGGCTGGTGGCCGCCGGCTGCGGCGATGAGGACGTACGACCCGGAGCCGGGGGTGGCGAGCGCGTAGCGCCCGTCGTCGCCGCTGGCGCCCCGCCCGATCTGCGCTCCGGCGACGTCGATCAGGGTGAGGGCGGCGCGGGGCACGACGGTGCCGTCGGCGTGCCGCACGGCGCCGCAGACGGGGACTCCGGCGGGGTGGGGCGAACGGGACACCGTGGTTCCCTCGGCGGTGGGCCGGGGCCGGGCCTGCGGGACGGCCGCCTTGGCCCGGCCGGTCTCCGGATCGGTGGCGGGGGCGTTGTGGGACACCAGCGGTTTCTCCTTGAGGAAGAAGGCGATGAGCAGGCCGAGGACGAGCACCGGGACGAGGTAGAGGAAGATCCGGGGCATCGCGTCGGCGTAGGCGCGGATGTAGGCGTCGCGCAGCGCCGGGGGCAGCGTGTGGACGAGCTGCGGGGTGAGGGACTCGGCGTCGGGCAGCCGGGCACCCGCGTGGGCGGGCAGCTCCCGGTGCAAGGCGTCGGTGAGCCGGCCCGCGAAGAGGGTGCCGAAGACGGCGGCGCCGACGCTGCCGCCGATCTGCCGGAAGTAGTTGTTGGCGCTGGTGGCGGTGCCGAGGTCGGCGGGGCGGACGGAGTTCTGCACGGCGAGGACGAGGACGGGCATGACCAGGCCGATGCCGGCGCCGAGGACGGCCATCCAGACGCTGTAGTGCAGCCGGGGGGTGTCGGTGTCCAGCCGGGACAGCAGCCACATCCCGACGGCGGACAGGGCGCCGCCGGCCAGCGGGAAGATCTTGTAGCGGCCGGTGTGGCTGATGAGCTGCCCGGAGACGATCGAGGCGCCGACGATCCCGGCCATCATGGGCAGCATCAGCAGCCCGGACTCGGTGGCGCTGGCGCCGTCGACCATCTGCAGGAAGGTCGGCAGATAGCTGGCCGCGCCGAACAGGGCGACGCCGATGACGAGGCCGACCAGTCCGGTGACGGTGAACACGGGGTCGCGGAACAGCCTGAGCGGGATGAGGGGTTCGGCGGCGCGGGCCTCGGCGAGGACGAAGAGGAGGACGGCTGCGAGGGCGCCCGCGCCGAGGCCGAGGATGGTCCGGGAGCCCCACGCGTACTCGGTGCCGCCCCAGCTGGTGAGCAGCACGAGGCAGGTGGAGGCTGCGGCCAGCAGCAGCGCGCCGGGCACGTCGAGGCGGCCCCGCGCGGCCGGTTTGGGCAGTTTCAGTACGACGGTGACGACGGCCAGGGTGATCAGGCCGAAGGGCACGTTGACGTAGAAGCACCAGCGCCAGGAGAGATGGTCGGTGAAGTAGCCGCCGAGGAGGGGGCCGGCGACGGAGGCGAGTCCGAAGGCGGCACCGATCAGGCCCATGTAGCGGCCGCGCTGCCGGGGCGGCACGACGTCGGCGATGATCGCCTGCACGCCGATCATGAGGCCGCCCGCGCCGACGCCCTGGACCGCGCGGAAGGCGATGAGCTGGTCCATGGTCTGGGCACGGCCGGCGAGTGCCGAGCCGACGACGAAGGCCAGGATCGCGAACTGGAAGACGCCCTTGCGACCGAAGAGGTCGCCGAGCTTGCCGTACAGGGGGAGGCCGACGGTGGCGGTGAGCAGGTAGGCGGTGATCGCCCAGGACATCTTGTCCAGGCCGTGCAGCTCGCCGACGATCTTCGGCAGCGCGGTGGCGACGATCATCTGGTCGAGCGCGGCCAGGAGCAGGGCCAGCATCAGTCCGGTGAACACCAGCCGGATCCGGCGCGGGCCGAGTCCGGCGGTCTCGGCCGGCCCGGGGGCCTCGGGTTCGCCGTGGGGTGCGGTGGCGGGTTCGTCCCGCACCAGAGTCGTCCCGCCCACGTCCCGCTCCCCTCGCCGCACCAGCACCACGTGTCCCGCGCAAGGCGGCAACTGCGGGCAAGTACGGCTGGTTACGGGACGAACCCGATCCGAAGCGGGAACCACCCGAAACGGTGAAGGGGGTGACGCCCCTTCACCGTTCGACGAGGAGCCGGCGGGGGCCGGTTACTTCTCGACGTGCGCGGCGAGGTTGGCGAGGATCGCGTCGTAGATCCGGCCGAGGCCCTTGGGGGCGAAGGTCTTCTCGAAGAAGCCGCCGATACCGCCGGCGCCGTTCCAGGTGGTGGTGGCGACGACCCGGGAGGAGCTCTCGCCGGCCGGGGTGACGCGCCAGGTGGTGACCATGGAGGAGTTGCGGTCCTTCTCGACCAGTTCGCCGTCGGTGGGCTCGGTGACCTCCAGCAGGCAGTCGCGCACGCGCTTGCTGGTCGCCTGGAGCTTCCAGTGGACGAGGGTGCCCTCGCCGTCGCCCCCCTCACGCACCTCGTACTCGCTGAAGTGCTCCGGCAGCAACTGCTGCCGGGTGCCGCGGTAGTCGGCGAGGGCGTCGAACACCTTCTCCGCGTCCGCCGCGACGACCCGCTCGGTAGTGGCCTCGACCTGCGCCATTGCGTTCCTCCAGGGACCTTGCTGCTCGGCATTGCTCCGGTGCGGGCAAGCCAACCACCCCGGCGCCCGGCCGCCCAAATCGGGGGTCGCACGATCATGGGAACAGATGTTCTATTCTGTGTCCCAGTGCTACCGAGGAGGCCTCATGCGCTGGGAGAACCTCACAGACGAGCCCGAACACGGCCGGGCCGACGCCGCGCTGTTCGGCGCGGACGCCGTCAGGACGCGTACGTTCGACACGCCGGAGTTCGCCGGCATCACCTTCCACGAGGTCCGGGCCCGCTCGATCCTCAACCGGGTGCCGGGCGCGTCCCGCATGCCGTTCGAGTGGACCGTCAACCCGTACAGGGGCTGCACGCACGCGTGCGTCTACTGCTTCGCGCGCAAGACGCACAGCTATCTGGACCTCGACACGGGCCTCGGCTTCGACACCCAGATCGTCGTCAAGGTGAACGCGCCCGAGCTGCTGCGCCGCCAGCTGGCGTCCCGGCGCTGGCAGGGCGACCACGTGGCGATGGGCACGAACGTCGACTGCTACCAGCGCGCCGAGGGCCGCTACCGCCTGATGCCGGGCATCATCTCCGCCCTCACCGACCACGCGAACCCGTTCTCGATCCTCACCAAGGGCACACTGATCCTGCGCGACCTGGACCTGCTCGCCCGGGCGGCCCGGGTGACGGACGTGGGCATATCCGTCTCGGTGGGCTTCACCGACTCCGAGCTGTGGCGCACGGTGGAGCCGGGCACCCCGGCGCCCGAGCGCCGGCTCGACGTCGTCCGCACCCTCGGCGAGCACGGCATCGGCTGCGGGGTGCTGATGGCACCGGTGATCCCGTTCCTCGGCGACCGTCCGGCCCAGTTGCGGGCCACGGTGCGCGCGATCGCGGCGGCCGGGGCCACCTCCGTCACGCCCCTGGTGCTGCACCTGCGGCCCGGCGCGCGGGAGTGGTTCATGGCCTGGCTCGGCGCACACCACCCGCACCTGGTGCGCCGCTACGAGCGGCTGTACGCGGAGGGCGCCTACGCGCCGAAGTGGTACCAGCGCCGGATCACCCGTCAGGTGCACGAGCTGGCCGAGGAGTACGGCATCGGGCCCACGCGCGCGGGCGCGGCCCGCCGGACCCGGGCCGCACAGGCGACGGAACCGGCCGCGCCCGCCGGCGGTACGGAACCGTCCGGTGCCGCATCGACCGGTACGGAACCGACCCAACTCACTCTGATCTGAGCGCGTTCGAGGGCATCCCTCGACCCAATTGGGTCAAGTATGGACAGATCACGTTCTTCGGGGCCCCGACGCCGGGACGATGCGGCGAGGACCGTGAACCTCGCGGTTCACCCCACCCTCCGTCCCGGGAGGACCCATGAGAACTCGCGCAGCCCTGCTGTGCGCCGCCGCCGCGATGCTGGCCGGCTCGGTCACGGCCCTGCCCGCGCGGGCCGACACGACCGCCCCCGCGGCCAAGCTCGCCTGGAAGAAGTGCGGCACCGACGACTACCCGGCACTCCAGTGCGCGTCGGTGAAGGTGCCGTTGAACCACGCCGACCCGTCCGGCCGGAAGATCACCCTCGCCCTGTCCCGTGTCCCGCACACCGCCCGGACCTTCCAGGGGCCGCTGCTGGTCAACCCCGGCGGCCCCGGCGGCAGCGGGCTCACCCTCGCCGGTTTCGTCGCCTCCGCCCTGCCCAGGTCGGTGGCGTCCCAGTACGACATCATCGGCTTCGACCCACGCGGAGTGGGCCGGAGCAGGCCCGCCCTCGACTGCTCGCCCGGGTACGCGAACCCGGTGCGGCCGGACTCGGTGCCGGCCACGCCCGAGCTGGAGAAGGCGGCCCTCGCGCGCGTGCGGTCGTTCGCCGCCGCCTGCGGCCGCAAGTACGCGGACCTGCTGCCGTACATGGACACGGTCAGCGCGGCCCGGGACCTGGACACCGTCCGGCAGGCCCTCGGCGCGCGCAAGGTGAACTACTTCGGCTATTCCTACGGCACCTACCTCGGCGCGGTCTACGCGAAGCTGTACCCGGACCGGGTGCGCCGGCTCGTGCTGGACTCGATCGTGGACCCGAGGGGCGTCTGGTACCAGGACAACCTGGGCCAGGACTACGCGTTCAACGACCGGCACCGGTCGCTGATGGCCTGGATCGCCAAGTACGACTCGACGTACCGGCTGGGCAAGGACCCCGAGAAGGTCGAGTCCGAGTGGTACGCGATGCGGGCGGCCCTGGCGAAGAAGCCGGCGGGCGGCAAGGTCGGCGCCTCCGAGCTGGAGGACACCTTCATCCCGGGCGGCTACTACAACGGCTACTGGCCCTACCTCGCCGAGGCGTTCGCTGCCTACGTCCACCACGGGGACGCCGGGCCGCTGGAGGAGGCGTACGAGAACTTCGGCGCGGTGGACGCCGCCGGTGACAACGGCTACAGCGTCTACACGGCGGTGCAGTGCCGGGACGCGTCCTGGCCACGGTCGTGGGAGCGGTGGCGGACGGACACCTGGGAGGTGTACGAGAAGGCTCCGCTGATGGCCTGGAACAACGCCTGGTACAACGCGCCGTGCGCGTTCTGGCCGACGAAGTCGCGGCAGCCGGTGGACGTCACCAACACGAAGCTGCCCCCGGCGCTGCTGTTCCAGGCCACCGACGACGCGGCCACCCCGTACGAGGGCGGCGTGACGACGCATCACCTGCTGGCCCGCTCCGGCCTGGTCGTCGAGGAGGGCGGCGGCAACCACGGCATCACCTTGAGCGACAACGCCTGCCTCGACCGGTACCTGGCGGCCTATCTGACCGACGGCACGGTGCCGCACGGGACCGGGGAGGCGGACGCCGTCTGCCAGAAGTCCCCGGACCCGGAGCCGCTGGAGGCGAAGGCGGCCGCGACGTCGTCGCGCGGTTCGACCCTGCACGCCCTGCTGGGGTACCGCCGCTGAGCCCGCGCACCGTCGCACGCACAGTCGCCGGGGTCCGCCACACGCGGGCCCCGGCGGCCGTGTCCGCGGGAGCGCCCGGCCCGGGTCACCGCGGCTGCGGGATCCGGGCCAGCGCGTGGACCGCCGCCTCGGCGAGGGCCGGGTGGGCCAGCGCCTCGTTCAGCACGCGCCGGGCCCTGGGGTCGCCGAGCGCGCCCAGGCCCTCCACGCAGGCGAGGGCCACCCGGTGGTAGGGGTCGTGCGGACGGAGCCGCCGCTCCAGGGTGGTGATCAGGGCGGGCACGGACTCGGGGCCGTCCAGTTCGGCCAGCAGCCGTACCGGGTGCAGGGCGTAGGCGACACGGAGTTCGTTGGTGGCGAGGGCGGCCGCCGCGCGGGCCGTGCGGGGGTCGCGGAGCCGGGCGAGGGCGTGGGCGGCGGCGGCACAGCGCGGGGGGTCGCGGTGGTTGAGGAACAGCACCAGGGACTCGAAGGCACGCCGGTCACCGGCGCGGCCGAGCCGGAACGCGGCCAGCTCCCGGGCCCACAGCGGCTGCCCGGGCGCGGTGAGCACGTCCGCCAGCACCTCCGCGTCCCCGGTCTCCAGCAGCCGGTCGTACGCCACGGCCCCCTGCGACTCCTGCCGTAAACGCTCCGTGAGCGATCGCAACTCTTCGTCCACGACCCCCAGCGTAGGCGGGCCACGGCCCCGAGGGGACCTACATCACAAAGTCCGGGGGCTGGCGCGCTCGTTACCGGCCGGTTAAGCTCAATCGAGCGAGTTACCCACTCGCGCTTTCGCTTGCGGCGGTCTGGTGACGCGGCCGTCGCGGGCACTGGTCGGTTCGGTACCTCGGTACCGCTGTACGACCCGGCTCCGGGACAGGGCCGGTCGGACGTCAGCCGCTCCGGGGCGTTGTGCGCGCCCCGCACGGACGGCACCGGGCGTGTGCGCCCGTGCCCCCAGCGGGCGAACTCCGCCTGCCGAGGGCACCTGCGGCCCGGCAACACCCGCATCCCGCATTCCTTCTCCGCTCCGGCGTGCGCCTTCCGGCGCACCCGGCGCGTTCCTAGTCGTCACCCCTCATTCCTGGAGTCCCGCGATGGCCACTCCCCTGTCCGACCCTTCCCTGTCCCCCTTGAAGACGATCGCGGTCGTCGGCCTCGGCACCATGGGCACCGGCATCACCGAGGTGCTGGCGACGGCCGGCCGCGAGGTGATCGGTGTCGACCTCAGCGAGGCCCGGACGGCCGCCGCGGTCGCCGCCCTGGAGGCCGCCACCGCCCACTCCGTGGAGCGGGGCCGGCTGACCGGCGAGGAGCGCGCCGACGCCCTGGCCCGGGTCCGCACCTCCACCGACCTCGGCGCGGTGGCCGACGCCGACCTCGTCATCGAGGTGGTCCCGGAGTCGTACGAGATCAAGCACCAGGTCTTCCGGGAGCTGGATGCGATCGTCCGGCCGGAGACGATCCTGGCGACCGGCACCAACGCCCTGTCCGTGACCCGTCTCGCCGCCGACTCGGCGCGTCCGGAGCGGGTGCTCGGCCTGCACTTCTTCAACCCGGCCCCGGTGATGAAGCTCGTCGAGGTCGTCTCCTCGGTGCTGACCGCGCCGCAGGCCGTCGCCGTGGTCACCGACCTGGCGGTCGAACTGGGCAAGGAGCCGGTCGCGGTCGGCGACCGCCCCGGGTTCGTCGCAGACGGGCTGCTGTTCGGCTACCTCAACCAGGCCGCCGCGATGTACGAGGCCAAGTACGCCTCCAGGGAGGACATCGACGCCGCGATGCGGCTCGGCTGCGGCCTGCCGATGGGCCCCCTCGCCCTGCTGGACCTGATCGGTGTCGACACCGCCCGTACGGTCCTGGAGGCCATGTACGCCGAGTCGCACGACCGGCTGCACGCCCCGGCGCCGATCCTGAAGCAGCTCAGCGAGGCGGGCCTTACCGGCCGCAAGTCCGGGCGCGGCTTCTACACCTACGACGCGCCGGGCAGCGCCACGGTCGTGCGGGACGCGCAGACCCCGCTGGAGGGCGGCTCACTCACGCCGGGCCGCGCGGTGCACTCGGTGGGTGTCGCGGGGTCGGGCACCATGGCGTCCGGCATCGCCGAGGTCTTCGCCAAGGCCGGCTACGACGTCGTTCTGGCCGCCCGCAGCGACGAGAAGGCCCAGGCCGCGAGGGCCCGTATCGGCAAGTCGCTCTCGCGCTCCGTCGACAAGGGCCGGCTGACCGCGGAGGCCGCCGCGCAGACCCTGGACCGGATCACCCCTGCGGGTTCCTACGAGGCCTTCGCCGGCGTCGACCTGGCCGTCGAGGCGGTCGCCGAGGACCTGGAGATCAAGCAGCAGCTGTTCCGGACGCTGGACAAGGTGTGCAAGCCGGGCGCGATCCTGGCCACCACGACCTCCTCGCTGCCCGTCGTCGCCTGCGCCCGCGCCACCTCGCGCCCGCAGGACGTGATCGGCATGCACTTCTTCAACCCGGCCCCGGCGATGAAGCTGGTCGAGGTCGTGCGGACGGTGCTGACGGCGGACGACGTCCACGCGACGGTCCGCGAGGTCTGCGGGAGGGTCAGGAAGCACGCGGTGGACTGCGGCGACCGGGCCGGCTTCATCGTCAACGCCCTGCTGTTCCCGTACCTGAACAACGCGATCAAGATGGTGCAGGAGCACTACGCGTCGCTCGACGACATCGACGCGGCGATGAAGCTGGGCGGCGGCTACCCGATGGGCCCGTTCGAACTGCTGGACGTGGTCGGCCTCGACGTCTCGCTGGCCATCGAGAAGGTGCTGCACCGCGAGTTCCGCGACCCGGGGCTGGCCCCGGCGCCGCTGCTGGAGCACCTGGTCGCCGCGGGCTGCCTCGGCCGCAAGACCGGTCGCGGCTTCCGCGAGTATGCCCGCCGCTGAGGGCGTCGGCGACTGGTTCCGGCCGGACCCGGACTGGGGCGGGCTGCTCGATCCCGCCGGTTCTCCCCCGCCCACCGCGGGCGGGGGAAACCCCGGACCTGTGCGTCGAGCTGGGCACATGCAGTACGTTCGGGTCATGTCCCAGCCCGCCAAGTCCTCACGTACCCCTGCCAAGCCCGACGCGCCGGAAAGTGCCGCCGGCAGTCGCGCCGCGGCCCAGCGGCTGAAAATGCGCCGGGAACTGGCGGCCGCGGCGATGGAGCTGTTCGCGACCAAGGGGTACGAGGCGACCACCGTCGACGAGATCGCGGCCGCGGCCGGGGTCGCGCGCCGCACCTTCTTCCGGCACTTCCGCTCCAAGGAAGAGGCGATCTTCCCGGACCACGACGACACTCTGGTCCGTGCCGAGGCCGTGCTCAACGCCGCCCCGGCGCACGAGCATCCGCTCGACACCGTGTGCCGTGGCATCAAGGAGGTCATGCGGATGTACGCGGCGCGGCCGGAGATCTCGGTCGCCCGCTACAAGCTGACGCGCGAGGTGCCCACCCTGCGCGAGGCGGAGATCGCGTCGGTGGCCCGCTACGAGCGTCTGTTCACCCGTTATCTGCTCGGCCACTTCGACGAGCACGCGCACGACGACGACGCCAACGACGACCCGCTGCTGGCCGAGGTCGCCGCCTCGGCGGTGGTCACCGCCCACAACCACGTGCTGCGGCGCTGGCTGCGGGCCGGCGGCCAGGGCGACGTGGAGAACCAGCTCGACCACGCCTTCGCGATCGTCCGCAAGACCTTCGGCTCGGGCATCGGCGCCGGGCGCGACACGACCGGGCGGCCCGCCGCCACGACGGCCTCCGTGGAAGGCGAGGTGCTGGTGACGGTCGCCCGCACCGACGCGCCCCTGGAGGAGGTCATGCGCACCATCGAGCAGGCCCTCAAGGAGCGCTGAGCCGCACCGAGGCGCTTTTCCCGCTGTGACGACGGCCACCCCACGGGTGGCCGTTTTTGCATGTCAGCGCCCCTTTTCACCCGCCCCCGAGGGGCCGTTCGATCGATCATCGCTCATCTGTCAAGTAAAGATTTCACCTGAGAGCAATCTCTGGCACTCAGTGCCTTGCGGGGTGACACGCGGTGTCATACGTTGAAGGTGTTCGGGCTGTCCCCGCAGGCCAATCGCCTCCGTGCCCGGACGCCTGCGTCACAGGCACCCTCCCGCGCCACAAAGCGCTGCCGAAGCACCACCCCCGCCGAACCGACGGCACCCTCACCAAAACCCTCAGCAGCTCTCGCAGCAGCACCGACGCAACCCTCAGCGCCCCTCTTGCTCAGGGCGCTCTTCGCCGGAGGCAACACCGTGACCGTGAAGGACATCCTCGACGCGATCCAGTCGCAGGACGCCACGTCCGCCGACTTCGCCGCCATGCCGCTCCCCGAGTCCTACCGCGCGATCACCGTGCACAAGGACGAGACGGAGATGTTCGCGGGCCTGCAGACCCGCGACAAGGACCCGCGCAAGTCCATCCACCTCGACGAGGTGCCGCTGCCCGAACTGGGTCCGGGCGAGGCGCTGGTGGCCGTGATGGCCTCCTCCGTGAACTACAACTCCGTGTGGACCTCGATCTTCGAGCCGCTCTCGACGTTCGGGTTCCTGGAGCGCTACGGCAAGGTCAGCGAGCTGACCAAGCGGCACGACCTGCCGTACCACATCATCGGTTCCGACCTCGCGGGCGTGGTCCTGCGCACCGGCCCGGGCGTCAACGCCTGGAAGCCCGGTGACGAGGTCGTCGCCCACTGCCTGTCCGTGGAACTGGAGTCCTCCGACGGCCACAACGACACGATGCTCGACCCCGAGCAGCGCATCTGGGGCTTCGAGACCAACTTCGGCGGCCTGGCCGAGGTCGCGCTGGTGAAGTCCAACCAGCTGATGCCGAAGCCGGACCACCTCAGCTGGGAGGAGGCCGCCGCCCCCGGCCTGGTCAACTCCACCGCCTACCGCCAGCTGGTCTCCCGCAACGGCGCCGGCATGAAGCAGGGCGACAACGTCCTGATCTGGGGCGCGAGCGGCGGCCTCGGCTCCTACGCCACGCAGTTCGCCCTGGCCGGCGGCGCCAACCCGATCTGCGTCGTCTCCTCGCCGCAGAAGGCGGAGATCTGTCGCGCGATGGGCGCCGAGTCGATCATCGACCGCAACGCCGAGGGCTACAGGTTCTGGAAGGACGAGCAGACCCAGGACCCGAAGGAGTGGAAGCGCTTCGGCAAGCGCATCCGCGAGCTGACCGGCGGCGAGGACATCGACATCGTCTTCGAGCACCCCGGCCGCGAGACGTTCGGCGCCTCGGTGTTCGTCACCCGCAAGGGCGGCACCATCACCACCTGCGCCTCCACCTCGGGCTACATGCACGAGTACGACAACCGCTACCTGTGGATGTCGCTGAAGCGGATCATCGGCTCGCACTTCGCCAACTACCGCGAGGCGTGGGAGGCCAACCGCCTCATCGCCAAGGGCAAGATCCACCCCACGCTGTCGAAGGTGTACTCCCTGGCGGACACCGGCCAGGCCGCGTACGACGTCCACCGCAACCTGCACCAGGGCAAGGTCGGCGTGCTGTGCATGGCCCCCGAGGAAGGCCTCGGCGTGCGCGACCCCGAGATGCGGGCCAAGCACATCGACGCCATCAACCGCTTCCGCAACATCTGAGACACGGGGGGCATCGATGACAGAGCGTCAGCCCACTGCGGGCGGGCGGCAGAAGGACCGGCCGTGGCTCATGCGGACCTATGCCGGTCACTCGACCGCCGAGGCGTCCAACGAGCTGTACCGGCGCAACCTCGCCAAGGGCCAGACCGGTCTGTCGGTGGCGTTCGACCTGCCGACGCAGACCGGCTACGACCCGGACCACATCCTCGCCCGCGGCGAGGTCGGCCGGGTCGGGGTGCCCGTCTCGCACCTCGGTGACATGCGCCGGCTGTTCCAGGACATCCCCCTGGAGCAGATGAACACCTCGATGACGATCAACGCCACCGCCATGTGGCTGCTGGCGCTCTACCAGGTCGTCGCCGAGGAGCAGGGCGCGGACATCACCAAGCTCCAGGGCACGACCCAGAACGACATCGTCAAGGAGTACCTGTCCCGGGGGACGCACGTCTTCCCGCCGGGCCCCTCGCTCCGCCTGACGACGGACATGATCGCGTACACGGTCTCCCACATGCCGAAGTGGAACCCGATCAACATCTGCAGCTACCACCTGCAGGAGGCCGGGGCCACGCCGGTGCAGGAGATCGCGTACGCGATGTCCACCGCGATCGCGGTCCTCGACGCCGTGCGCGACTCCGGGCAGGTGCCCCAGGAGCGCATGGGCGACGTGGTGGCCCGCATCTCCTTCTTCGTCAACGCGGGCGTCCGCTTCGTCGAGGAGATGTGCAAGATGCGCGCCTTCGGCCGCATCTGGGACAGGATCACCCGGGAGCGGTACGGCATCCAGGACCCCAAGCAGCGCCGCTTCCGCTACGGCGTCCAGGTCAACTCGCTCGGCCTGACCGAGGCGCAGCCGGAGAACAACGTCCAGCGGATCGTGCTGGAGATGCTGGCGGTGACCCTCTCCAAGGACGCGCGTGCGCGTGCCGTGCAGCTGCCGGCCTGGAACGAGGCCCTCGGTCTGCCCCGGCCGTGGGACCAGCAGTGGAGCCTGCGCATCCAGCAGGTGCTCGCCCACGAGAGCGACCTGCTGGAGTACGAGGACATCTTCGAGGGCTCGCACGTCATCGAGGCGAAGGTGGCGCAGCTGGTCGAGGACTCCCTCGCGGAGATCGACCGCATCCAGGAGATGGGCGGCGCCATGGCGGCCGTCGAGTCCGGCTACCTCAAGGCGCAGCTGGTCTCCTCGCACGCCGAGCGGCGGGGCCGGATCGAGTCGGGCCAGGAGAAGATCGTCGGCGTCAACATCTTCGAGACGACCGAACCGAACCCGCTCACCGCCGATCTGGACACGGCGATCCAGACGGTCGACCCGGCGGTCGAGAACCGTGTCATCGACGCGCTCACGGGCTGGCGGGACACCCGCTACCAGCCGCCCTTCAACCACCCGCGTCCGTGCAAGGCGCTGGAGAAGCTGAAGGAGGCCGCGAAGGGCACGGGCAACCTGATGGAGGCCACCCTGGAGTGCGCCCGCGCGGGTGTCACGACCGGTGAGTGGGCCGGCGCGCTGCGGGAGGTGTTCGGCGAGTACCGGGCGCCCACCGGGGTGTCCTCCGCGCCGGTGGCCGTCACCGCCGAGGCCGGCTCGGCGCTCGCCGACGTCCGCGCCAAGGTGGACGCGACCGCCCGCGAGCTGGGGGTGGGCAAGCTCCGCTTCCTGGTCGGCAAGCCCGGCCTGGACGGGCACTCCAACGGCGCCGAGCAGATCGCGGTGCGCGCGCGTGACGCCGGGTTCGAGGTGGTCTACCAGGGCATCCGGCTCACCCCGGAGCAGATCGTGGACGCGGCCCTCGCCGAGGACGTGCACGCGGTCGGCCTGTCCATCCTGTCCGGCTCGCACGCGCAGCTGGTGCCGGACGTGCTGGAGCGCCTGCGTGTGGCCGGTGCCACAGACATCCCCGTGATCGCCGGTGGCATCATCCCGAATGGTGACGCCGACCAGCTCAGGGAAGCCGGAGTCGCCGCCGTCTTCACCCCGAAGGACTTCGACATCACCGGGATCATCGGCGCCATAGCCGACGAGATCCGGAAAGCGAACAAGCTCGACCCCCTGGAGGTCCCCGCATGACCGTCAACCGTCTCCGTCCCCGGCGCTCCTGCCTGGCGGTGCCGGGCTCGAACCCCCGGTTCCTGGAGAAGGCGCAGGGCCTCCCCGCCGACCAGGTCTTCCTGGACCTGGAGGACGCGTGCGCGCCGCTCGCCAAGCCCGAGGCGCGGCACACCATCGTCAAGTTCCTCAACGAGGGCGACTGGACCGGCAAGACCCGTGTCGTGCGCGTCAACGACTGGACGACCGAGTGGACGTACCGCGACGTCGTGACGGTCGTGGAGGGTGCCGGCCCGAATCTCGACTGCATCATGCTGCCGAAGGTGCAGAACGCCCAGCAGATCGTCGCCCTCGACCTGCTGCTGACCCAGATCGAGAAGACGATGGGCTTCGAGGTCGGCCGGATCGGCATCGAGGCGCAGATCGAGAACGCGCAGGGCCTGAACAACGTCAACGAGATCGCGCAGGCCTCGCAGCGCATCGAGACGATCATCTTCGGCCCGGCCGACTTCATGGCGTCGATCAACATGAAGTCCCTCGTCGTGGGCGAGCAGCCGCCCGGCTACCCGGCGGACGCCTACCACTACATCCTGATGAAGATCCTGATGGCCGCCCGCGCCAACGACCTCCAGGCGATCGACGGCCCCTACCTGCAGATCCGCAACGTGGACGGCTTCCGCGAGGTCGCCGGCCGCGCCGCCGCGCTGGGCTTCGACGGCAAGTGGGTGCTGCACCCCGGCCAGGTCGACGCCGCCAACGAGGTCTTCTCCCCCACCCAGGAGGACTACGACCACGCCGAGCTGATCCTGGACGCGTACGACTACTGCACGTCCGAGGCCGGCGGCAAGAAGGGCTCCGCGATGCTCGGCGACGAGATGATCGACGAGGCCAGCCGCAAGATGGCCCTGGTCATCGCGGGCAAGGGGCGCGCGGCCGGCATGCGGCGCACCAGCAAGTTCGAGATCCCGGAAGGCTGAGCGCGATGCAGTTCGGACGCACCTACGAGGAGTTCGAGGTCGGGGCGACGTACAAGCACTGGCCGGGCAAGACGGTCACCGAGTACGACGACCACCTGTTCTGTCTCCTCACCATGAACCACCACCCGCTCCACATGGACACCAACTATGCGGAGAAGACGACGGACTTCGGCAGGAACGTCGTCGTCGGGAACTACATCTACTCCCTGCTGCTCGGCATGAGCGTGCCGGACATCTCCGGCAAGGCGATCGCCAACCTGGAGATCGAGTCGCTCAAGCACGTGGCGCCGACCTTCCACGGCGACACGATCTACGGCCAGACGACGGTGCTGGACAAGTGGCCGTCCAAGTCGAAGGACGACCGCGGGATCGTCTACGTCGAGACCAAGGGCTACAAGCAGGACGGCACCCTGGTGTGCGTCTTCCGCCGCAAGGTCATGGTGCCGACCGAGACGTACATCAAGGAGCGCGGCGGCGAGCAGCCCGGCCGCCCGGAGCTGTCCGCGCCCGCGGAGAAGAAGTCGGAGAAGTAAGCCATGGCCCGTCTCGCCCAGACCGCCGGTCTGACCGACGTCCAGCAGGAGATCCTCTCCACCGTCCGCGACTTCGTGGACAAGGAGATCATCCCGGTCGCGACCGAGCTGGAGCACCGCGACGAGTACCCGCAAGCGATCGTGGACGGCCTGAAGGAGCTCGGCGTCTTCGGGCTGATGATCCCCGAGGAGTACGGGGGTCTGGGCGAGTCGCTCCTGACCTACGCGCTGTGCGTGGAGGAGATCGCCCGCGGCTGGATGTCGGTGTCCGGCATCATCAACACGCACTTCATCGTCGCGTACATGCTCAAGCAGCACGGCACGCAGGAGCAGAGGGACCACTTCCTGCCGCGCATGGCGGCGGGCGACATCCGGGGCGCGTTCTCGATGTCGGAGCCGGCGCTGGGGTCCGACGTGTCGGCGATCACGTCCAAGGCGGTCAGGGACGGCGACGAGTACGTCCTGAACGGCCAGAAGATGTGGCTGACGAACGGCGGCACGTCCTCGCTGGTGGCCGTTCTGGTCCGCAGTGACGAAGGACACCCCGAGGGCACGGCCCCGCACAAGTCCATGACCACCTTCCTGGTGGAGAAGGAGCCCGGCTTCGGCGAGGTCCGGCCCGGTCTGACGATCCCGGGCAAGATCGAGAAGATGGGCTACAAGGGGGTCGACACCACCGAGCTGATCATGGACGGGCTGCGGGTACCGGCCGATCGGGTGCTCGGCGGCGTCACCGGCCGAGGTTTTTACCAAATGATGGACGGAGTCGAGGTCGGCCGGGTCAACGTGGCCGCGCGCGGCTGCGGTGTCGCCCAGCGCGCCTTCGAGCTGGGCGTGGGCTACGCCCAGCAGCGCAGCACCTTCGGCAAGCCGATCGCCCAGCACCAGGCCATCCAGTTCAAGCTGGCCGAGATGGCCACCAAGGTGGAGGCCGCGCATGCGATGATGGTGAACGCTGCACGCAAAAAGGACTCAGGGGAACGAAACGACCTCGAAGCAGGGATGGCGAAGTACCTCGCCTCCGAATACTGCAAGGAGGTCGTGGAGGACGCCTTCCGGATCCACGGCGGCTACGGCTTCTCCAAGGAGTACGAGATCGAGCGCCTCTACCGCGAGGCCCCGATGCTGCTCATCGGTGAAGGTACCGCCGAGATCCAGAAAATGATCATCGGGCGCAGGTTGCTCGAAGAGTATCGATTCCAGGGCTGATTGTCCTGATGCGGGGTGTTTTCTTCGAGAAGAAGATCACACCCCGTAGACACTCTTCGGCCGCCGACTCCGCTTCCTGGCTTGCCCAGTTGTGGCCCGCGACCGGTACGATCCCTCGGAAAGCCGCCGTCCCCCGTTATTGTGCGGCATCATCCGCTACGAAGGTCATCCATGCCCCACAGCCAAACCTCTGCACACCGCGACAGCCTGGTAGGCGCACGCCTCGCGCGCGGAGCATCGCCGTGGCTTCTCCCGACCGTCGCCACCGCAGCCCTCAGCCTGGCCCGCGCCCGCCGCTCGGGCGTCGCCAAGGCCGTCGCCGTGCCCGCCACCGCGCTCGCCGCGGGCATGCTGTGGTTCTTCCGCGACCCCGAGCGCGAGATCGCCCGGGGCAGGGTCATCTCGCCCGCCGACGGAGTGGTGCAGAGCATCATGCCGTGGAAGGACGGCCGCACCCGCGTCGCGATCTTCATGAGCCCGCTCAACGTCCACGTCAACCGCGCACCCCTCGCGGGCACGGTGACGTCGGTCGAGCACATCCCCGGCGGCTTCGTTCCCGCGTTCAACAAGGAGAGCGAGAACAACGAGCGCGTAGTCTGGCATTTCGACACCGAACTCGGCGACATCGAGATGATCCAGATCGCCGGCGCGGTGGCCCGCCGCATCGTGCCCTACCTCCCCGAGGGTACGAAGGTCGAGCAGGGCGACCGTATCGGTCTGATCCGCTTCGGCTCGCGTGTCGACCTCTACCTGCCCGAGGGCGTGGAGGTCGCGGTCGAGGTCGGACAGAAGACCGTGGCTGGGGTGACTCGCATTGACCGTGATTGATCCGGAGACCCAGGCGGGCTGGGTGCCCGAGGCAGACGAGGTGGACGACGGGGAGGAGATGCCGCTCTCGCTCCGCCTGTCGATAGCGGACACCCTCACCCTCGGCAACGCGACCTGCGGGTTCATGGCGGTGTACTTCACCACCACCGGCATCCTGATCCCGCACCTCACCGGCAGCCAGGAGTCGGGCATGGCCCGGCACAGCGCGGCCACGGCCGTCATCCTGATGCTGTGCGCGGCGGTCTTCGACCTGTTCGACGGGCTGGTCGCCCGCAAGCTGCGCAGCTCGCCGATGGGGGCCGAGCTGGACAACCTGTCCGACCTGATCAGCTTCGGCCTGGCGCCCGCGTACTTCGTCCTCGTCTACGGCATGGTCGCCGACGACGCGCACCAGCGGGTCGCGGCGCTGGGAGCGATCGTCGTCCTCCTGGCCGTCGTCCTCCGGCTGGCGCGCTTCAGCTGCGTGACGATGAAGGACGGGGTGTTCCAGGGCATGCCGTCGCCGTTCGGCGCGCTGACGGTCGTCTCGATCGTGCTGCTGGAGCTGCCGTTCGTGGCGACGCTGCTGGCGATCCTGGGCACGGCGTGGCTGATGGTGAGCCGGGTGGAGTACCCGAAGCCCCGTGGCCGCCTCGCGGGCGCGATGCTCGGCTGGATCGTCCTCTCCATGGGCCTCCTGGCCGGCTGGGCCTTCGACGCGCCGAGCGGGCAGCTGCTCCTCCAGACGGGGTGCGCGCTGCAACTGGTCATGGGCGCGGTGATCCCGCTGTTCGCGACGGCACGTCGAGTGAACAACTTCCGCGACAACCGCCGCGAGGCACGAACGGCCCAGCTGCCGTAGCGGTACGAGTACGAAGCGAAGGGCCCTGGACCAACCGGTCCAGGGCCCTTCGCCGCAGTGCCCCCGGGGACTCCGGCCCCCCACTTGCCCACACACCCACCCGGCTCGGCCGCCTACTAGCCCCACCGAGCCGACCAGCCCCCCCGTCGACCGACCGAGCCAGGCGATGCCCCGCGACCCACCGAGCCGGGCGGCTGCCCACTCGACGCACCGAGCCGGGCGGTGGGTGGGCGAGGCCCCGGGGGGCAGGGGCGGAGCCCCCAGGGGGTGCCCGTTCGACCTACGGAGTCGGGTGGGGGGTGGGCGAGGACCGGGGCAGGGCGGAGCCCCGGGCTCAGGTCAGGTGGGTTTCGGCGATGCTCGCAGCAACCCGCTCCAGGATCGGCCCGGCCTCCGCGATGCACCGCGCGACATCCGGCTCCACCGACGTCAGCGGATACGCCCGCGAGATCCCCGCCCGCTCCAGCGCCGCAGGCTCCAGCGCCAGCCGCCCGCACACCGCCACCACCGGCTTCCCCGCGGAGCGGGCCGCCGCGGCGACCCCGGCGGGAGCCTTCCCGTGCAGGGTCTGCTCATCCAGCGACCCCTCGCCGGTGATCACCAGCGAGGCCCGCGCCAGCGCCGGCGCGAACCCCAGCACGTCCAGCATGACCTCGATCCCGGCCCGGAACCGCGCACCCAGCAGCAGCGCCCCGTACCCGATGCCGCCCGCGGCACCCGCACCCGGCGCCGCCGCGTATTCGGCGGCACGCGGCCCCACCTCGGTCTCCAGGACCGTCGCGAAGTGGGCCAGCGCCGCGTCCAGCGTGTCCACGTCGTCCAGCGAAGCCCCCTTCTGCGGGCCGTACACCGCGGGCGCTCCCTTCGGCCCGGTCAGCGGATTGTCGACGTCGCTCGCGAGCACCAGCTCCACGGACGACAGCCGCGGGTCCAGACCGGACAGGTCGGTGCGCGCCAGGGCCGCGAGACCGCCGCCGCCCGGCGGCACCGGCTCACCGTCGGCGTCCAGGAAGCGCGCGCCCAGCGCGGACAGCATCCCGGCACCGCCGTCGGTCGTCGCGCTGCCGCCGACACCGAACACGATGGTCCGCGCGCCCGCGTCCAGCGCGGCCCGCAGCACCTCGCCCGAGCCGTACGTCGACGCGGTCAGCGGCGCGAAGACACCGGCGGGCAGCCGCTGCAACCCGCTCGCCTCGGCCATCTCCACGACCGCCGTGTCGCCGCGCAGCGCGAACGCCGCCGTCACCTCGTCGCCGAGGGGCCCGGTGACCCGTACCTCCCGGCGCTCGAACCCGGCCGCGACCGCCGCGTCCACGGTGCCGTCGCCGCCGTCGGCCACGGGCAGCGCCTCGACGTCGAGACCGGGCACGACCCGGCGCAGCCCGGCCGTCACCCGCTCGGCGACCTGCACGGCCGTCAGCGAGCCCTTGAACTTGTCCGCGGCGATGAGCACCCGACGGGTCTCGTTCACTGCAGCGTCCGCCACCTTGCTTACCCCTTGCTCTCCGGGCCCCGACGCACGTCAGGGCCAGTCGCGCCGCTGCGACCATAACCGGAGGACACCCCCGCCGTCATGCCCCGCCCGATCCCTGGGCACCGCACGCGAGCCACCGGGGCAAAACGGGTACACCCCTGCCATGACGACCCAGGCAACCGCGCCGCCCCTGGCCACCGGGCCCGGCCTCGCCGACCGCATCCTGGGCGGCTGGCTCGGCCGGATCGCCGGGAACATGCTCGGCAAGCCGGTCGAGCAGGGCGAGGTGTGGACCCGTGAGCGCATCGACCGCTATCTGCGGCGGGCCGGCGCGCTCCCCCTCACCGACTACCTTCCCGAGCCCACCGACCCGGCCGACCTCGCCTCGCTGCGCCCGGAGTGGCGCAGCTGCGTCCGCGGCCGGATCGACGGCAGCTGCCGGGACGACGACGTCGACTACGCGGTCCTCGGACTGCACCTGCTTGAGACACACGGCTTCGGCTTCAGCACCGAGCAGGTCGGCGACCTGTGGCTCATGAGGCTGCCGTACCTGCAGACGTTCACCGCGGAACGGGCGGCGTACCGCAACCTCGCGAACGGGCTGAAACCGCCGCTGACGGCGACGTACGACAACCCGTACCAGGAGTGGATCGGCGCCCTGATCCGCGCCGACGTCCACGGCTGGACCAGTCCGGGCGCACCCCGCCGCGCCGCGTCCCTGGCGCGCCGGGACGCGGTGCTGTCCCACACGGGCAACGGGGTGTACGGCGCGATGTTCGCGGCCGCGCTGATCGCGGCTGCCTTCACCGCGCCGACGCTGCGGGACGCGCTGGAGACGGCGCTTGTGGTGATCCCGGCGAGCAGCCGGCTCGCCCGGACCGTACGCCGGGTGGTGTCGCTGCACGAGGCCGGGCTGTCCTGGGAGGAGTGCCTGGCGACGCTGTCGGCGGAGACGGCCGGCCTGGGCTGGATCCACACGGTGCCCAACGCGGCCGTCCTGACCGCCGGGCTGCTGTACGGCGACGGCGACTTCACCCGGACGCTCGCCCTGACGGTACGCGGCGGCCTGGACACGGACTCCAACGGGGCGACGGCCGGTTCGGTGGCCGGCGTGTTCACCGGCGCGGCGAGGATCCCGGCCCAGTGGACGGAGCCGCTGCGGGACACGGTACGGAGCGCGGTGTTCGGCTTCGACGGCGTACGGATCAGTGCGCTGGCCGAACGCACCCTGCGCCTGGCCACGGCCGCCCCGTAGCCCCGCCCCGCCTCGTTACGCTGCCCCCATGACCACCACCAACGACTTCGCCACGTACATCGCGAGCCTCCCCCGGGTCCTGGCCGGCGCCGGCGTGCTGTTCCGGGACGCCGAGGGGCACGTGCTGCTCGTCGAGCCCAACTACCGCGAGGGATGGGCGCTGCCGGGCGGCACGATCGAGTCGGACGACGGCGAGACGCCCCGCGCGGGGGCGCGCCGGGAGACGCTGGAGGAGATGGGCCTGGACCGGGAGCCGGGCCGGCTGCTGGCGGTGGACTGGGTGCACGGCGCGGACCGGCCGCCGCTGGTGGCGTACCTGTACGACGGCGGGGTGCTGGCCGAGTCGGACCTCAAGGCGATCCGGCTGCAGGAGGAGGAACTGCTGTCCTGGCGGCTCGTCCCGCGCGCCGCGATCGGGGACCTGTGCCCGGACGCGCTAGGCCGCCGGATCCTGGCCGCGCTGGACGTCCTGGCCGACGGCGCGGCGGCCACGGCGGAGCTGGAGAACGGCCACCGCGTGGCCTGACCGGACCCGGTGCCACAGGGTCTCCACATCCGGCCGCCCCGCACGCCCGCCGATATCCGTTCGCCCCGCCCGGACGGCCCGGCCTACGCTCGGGGCATGGCCAAGCCTCTCGTCGCGCTGCTCAGCGGTGCGGGTATCTCCACCGACTCCGGCATCCCCGACTACCGCGGGCCGAACGGGCTGTGGCGGCGCGATCCTGAGGCCGAGAAGCTCGTGACGTACGAGTACTACATGGGCGATCCGGAGATCCGCCGGCGGTCCTGGCAGCTGCGGCGGAAGAACCGCGCCCTCACGGCCGAGCCGAACGCCGCCCACCGCGCCGTCGCCGAGCTGGAGCGGTCCGGCGTACCCGTGCGGGTGCTCACGCAGAACGTGGACGGGCTGCACCAGCTGGCCGGGATGCCCGCCCGCAAGGTGCTGGAACTGCACGGCAGCGTACGGAGCGTGGTGTGCACCGCGTGTCATGCGCGCGGGCCGATGGCGGACGCGCTCGCCCGGGTCGAGGCCGGTGAGGACGATCCGCCGTGCCTGGAGTGCGGCGGGATCCTGAAGTCGGCGACCGTGATGTTCGGCGAGCGGCTGGATCCGCTGGTCATCGGCGAGGCGGTGGCGATCAGCAAGGCGTGCACGGTGTTCCTCGCCGTCGGCAGCAGCCTCCAGGTGCAGCCGGCGGCCGGGCTGGCCCAGGTCGCCGCCGACCACGGCGCCCGGCTGGTCGTCGTGAACGCCGAGCCGACCCCGTACGACGACCTCGCGCAGGACGTCGTACGGGAACCCATCGGCACCGCCCTGCCCCGGCTGCTGCGCGATCTGGCCGCGGAGCACAGCGGCTGAGGGTTCAGAACAGGGCCGCACCCCGTTCGAACGCCAGCAGGCGCTGCTTGCGGTCCAGGCCGCCGCCGTAGCCGGTGAGGCTGCCGTCGGCGCCGATCACGCGGTGGCAGGGGACGATGATGCCTACGGGGTTGCGGCCGTTGGCGAGGCCGACGGCGCGGCAGGCCTTGGGGTTGCCGAGGGCGTCGGCGAGTTCGCCGTAGGTGCGGGTCTCACCGTAGGGGATCTTCGTCAGCTGCTCCCAGACGGTGCGCTGGAAGGGTGTGCCGTGCAGCCGGAGCCGTACGGTGAACTCCTTGATCTCGCCCGCGAAGTAGGCGGTGAGTTGCTCCTCCGCCTCGGCGAAGGCGCGGACGGTGTCGTCGCGGCGGCCGAAGGTCTCCTCGTCGGGCCGGTGGCGTTGCTCGACCATGTAGAGGCCGCACAGGGCGCCTTCGTCGTCGGCGACGAGGGTGAGCGGGCCGTAGGGGCTGTCGATCATGGTGTGGCGTTTCGCTGTCATGCCGGGAACGTCCTTAGTCCTTATACGGGGAGGAAGTTGATCGGGTGGCTGTCGGTCGCCCACAGGTACTGGACGGCGTACGCCCGCCAGGGGCGCCAGCTCTCCGCGCGGGCGGTGAGCGCGGCCGGGGTGGAGGGCAGGCCCAGTTCGCCTGCCGCGCGGCGGATGCCGAGGTCGGTGGGGAGGAAGGCGTCGGGGTCGCCGAGGGCGCGCATGGCGATGACGTCGGTGGTCCAGGGCCCGAACCCGGGCAGGTCGAGCAGCCGGGCGCGGGCTTCGGCCCAGTCGGACTCGACGCCCAGGTGCAGGGTGCCGTCGGCGAGTCGGCCCACGAGGGTGGTGAAGGTGGTGCGCCGGGTGCGGGGCATGGCGAGGCTCGCCGGGTCCACGTCGGCCAGTTGCCCGGGGGACGGGAAGAGGTGGGTGAGGTCGCCCTCGGGGTCGTCGAGCGGTGTGCCGTACGCGGTGACCAGGCGGGCCGCGTGGGTGCGGGCGGCGGCCGTGGAGACCTGCTGCCCGAGGACGGCGCGGACGGCGAACTCGGCCTCGTCCACGGTGCGCGGCACCCGCCGGCCGGGGGCCTTGTCGACGAGCGGGGCGAGGAGTGGATCGGTGCGCAGCAGGTCGTCGACGGCGACCGGGTCGGCGTCCAGGTCGAGCAGGCGCCGGCAGCGGCTGATGGCGACGGTCAGGTCGCGCGGGTCGCTGAGGGTGAGGCGGCAGGCGATGTGGTCGGGGCGGGGGCTGAGCGCGGCGATCCCGTGCCCGTAGGGCAGTCGCAGGGTGCGCCGGTAGGCACCGTCGCGCCACTCCTCGACGCCGGGTACGGCGGTGGCGGCGAGGTGGCCGAAGAGGTTGTCGGGATTGAGCGGCGCGCGGAACGGCAGCCGCAGGGCGAGGGTTCCCGGGGTGCCGGTCGTGGCCGCCGCCCGGTTCTTCGGCAGGCGGGCGCGCAGGTCGCTCGGGGAGAGGGCGAAGACCTCGCGGACGGTGTCGTTGAAGGTGCGGATGGAGGAGAAGCCGGCCGCGAAGGCGATCTGCGCCATGGGCAGCGGGGTCGTCTCGATGAGCAGCCGCGCGGTCTGGGCGCGCTGGGCACGGGCGAGGGCGAGGGGGCCGGCGCCGAGTTCGGCGAGGAGCTGCCGTTCGATCTGCCGGGTGCTGTAGCCGAGGCGGGCGGCGAGGCCGGGGACGCCCTCGCGGTCGACGACGCCGTCGGCGACGAGCCGCATGGCGCGGGCGACGAGGTCGGCCCGCTGGTTCCACTCCGGGGAGCCGGGGCTGGTGTCGGGGCGGCAGCGCTTGCAGGCCCGGAAGCCGGCCTGCTGGCAGGCGGCGGCGCTCGGGTGGAAGGTCATGTTCTCGGGCTTGGGCGGCACGACCGGGCAGCTGGGCCGGCAGTAGATACGGGTGGTGAGGACGGCCGTGAAGAACCAGCCGTCGAACCGCGCGTCCTTGGAGCGCACGGCGCGCACGCAGCGTTCCCGGTCGAGGTGCATCCCTGTCTGCATGCGTCCAGGATCGGCCACCGGGGTCACCGGAGGCTGGCGGGAATCCGACATCTACCTGCGCCCCGGGAGCGGCCGGGGGGAACCTACGGCGCCGGGTTCAGCGGGTCGTCCAGGACACCGGCCAGGCGGTCCACGTCGGCCGACGGCGCCAGGTGGGGGTCGAGGACGCCGGCGACGGAGGTGAGGGCCTTCAGGGCGGGGACGAGGACGGCGCGTTCCCGGGCGGGCAGGTGGGTGACCAGGGTGCGGATGCCGGCGCGGCGGTGGCGCAGGACCCGGTCGACGAGGTCCTCCCCCGCGGGGGTCAGCCGGAGCACGACCTCACGGCGGTTGTCCGGGTTGACCCGCCGGTCGGTCAGACCGAAGGACTCCAGGCGCTCGACCATGCGCAGCGCGGTGGACGGGCTGACGCCGAGCGTGGCGGCCATGGCGGCCAGCTTGATCGGGCCGCAGGTGCGCAGGGCCACGAGGGAGCGCAGCTGGGGCAGGGTCAGCGGGACGTCGACGGAGCCGAGGGCCCGCGCGGAGAGCGCGACGATCAGCCGGGAGGCGGCCATCACCGCGAGGGTGACCTCCTCCGCCTCACGGTCCAGCATCTCGTCGGCGTCGGCCCCGGCAGCGGCCCGGGCTGCGGTATCGGTATCGGCATGGGCCCCGGCTGCGGCGTCGGCCCCGGCCTCGGCGGCGTCGGGCCGGGTCTCGGTGTGCTGCCTGCGGCCGTCCTGCTGGGCCATGAACTCCTCGATCCGCCGTTGTCCGTCTACCAGTTGGAACCCGTCTGTCACCCGAGGTGACCATTGCAGTCTGCAATGATATGCTGTTCTCCATACCGGGCCGTGCGGGCGCGACGGCTCCGGTACCGAGGGTGATGACGATGAAAACCGAGCCGATACAAGAAGCCTATTCCTTCGTCTGCCTGCGCTGCGGGCATGCGTGGGAGGGGGCATATGACATCCGGCACATCCGGGACGCCCACGGGCGTCTGCGTGCCGAGTACTTCACGCGGGACGGCCTGAGAGTGCCGTCCCCGTTGACGGACAACACCTGCCGGGTGTGCCAGGGGCGCAGGATCCGCATCCTGCGCCCGGGGCGGGTCAACTCCGTCCGCCCCGCACCCTGGTGACGGCTCCGGTCACCATCGACCCGCGTCGGACGACGGCTCGCGCCGTCGCCCACCTGTGACGGACGCGCGACGAAGCGCGTCCGTCAGCCATGCCCCGGGGCGCCGCGCCCCGGCGTCATCCTCGTCCGAAGTCCTCCTCCACGGGCAGCGCCGCCCGTGACCACCGCCGTGCCCGGCCGCACCGCTCGCTGCCGGGAGTGCACACGGCTGTGCCGATTCCTGCCGCCATCTTCCCTGACGGAGCCCTCATGTCCTCGTCCACCGCCGCGCCGCCGTCCCAGCCGGACGCGCCGTCCCAGCCGGAGACACCGCCCGCACCAGCCGCACCGGTTGCTCCGGCCCGCCGGGCCGGCGCCCATCTGTCCGAGCTGAAGATCCCGCATCTCGGCGACTTCCACGTCCAGCCGCGCGTCCTGCTGATCTCGGCGCTGGCCGTACCCATCGGCGCCATCGCAGCCCTCGTGGCCGCGGGTCTGCTGAAGCTGATCGCGCTGATCACGAACCTCTCCTTCCTGGGCCGCCTGGCCTTCGGCACCGCCACCCCGGCCGACACCACGCACCGCTGGCTGCTGCTGATCATGCCGGTGGCGGGTGGTCTGATCATCGGCATCATGGCCCGGTACGGCTCGGAGAAGATCCGCGGTCACGGCATGCCCGAGGCGATCGAGTCGATCCTCGTGGGCGGCAGCCGGGTGCAGCCGCGGGTCGCCGCGCTCAAGCCGGCGTCGGCCGCCATATCCATCGGCACCGGCGGCCCGTTCGGCGCCGAGGGCCCGATCATCATGACGGGCGGGGCCATCGGCTCCCTGCTGGCGCAGTTCCTGCGGGTCACCACCGACGAGCGCAAGGCCCTGCTGGTGGCCGGTTCCGCGGCCGGCATGGCGGCGACGTTCAACGCGCCGCTGGCCTCCATCCTGCTCGCCGTGGAGCTGCTGCTGTTCGAGTGGCGGCCCCGCTCGTACCTGCCGGTCGCGGTCGCCGCGGTGACCGCGACCCTGGTCCGCGGGCCGCTGCTGGGCACCAAGCCGCTGTTCGGCGGCGCCCACGTGCCCTCCCACATCGACCTCCCGGCCTACGGCCTGTGCCTGGTCTCCGGTGCCGCGGCCGGGCTGCTCGCGCTCGCCGCCACCGCCCTCGTCTACTTCTCCGAGGACACGTTCGCCAAGCTGCGGATCCACTGGATGTGGTGGCCCGCGATCGGCGGCCTGATCATCGGCGTCGGCGGTCTGTTCGAACCGCGCGCGCTCGGTGTCGGCTACGACGTCATCGACCAGCTGCTGACCGGGCACGCCACGGTCGGCCTGATCGTCGGCATCCTGGTCGTCAAGACCCTCATCTGGGGCCTGTCGCTGGGCTCGGGCACCTCCGGCGGCGTCCTGGCACCGATGTTCATGGTCGGCGGCGCCCTCGGTGCAGCCGAGTCCCTGGTGTTCCCGCACGTCAGCCCCGGTTTCTGGGCGCTGGTCTCGCTGGCCGGCGTGCTCGGCGGTGTGATGCGCTCCCCGCTGACCGGCATCGTCTTCTGCCTGGAACTCACCCACGAGATGAACGCGCTGATCCCGATGGTGATCACCGCGTCGGCCGCGTACCTGCTCTCCGTGGTGCTGCTCAAGCGGTCGGTCCTCACCGAGAAGATCGCCCGGCGCGGGCTGCACCTGACCCGTGAGTACTCCGTCGACCCGCTCGAACTGCACCTCGTGCGCCAGCTGGAGACCCCGGCCGGCGTCACCTTCCGCAGCGACCGCACCGGCGGCGAGATCACCGCGCTGCTGCGGGCCGCGCACGACGCCGGGGATCCCGAGGAACTCCTCGCCCAGCGTTTGTACCCGGTGCTCGGCACGGACGGCTCCCTGGTCGGCGTGGTCACCCGCGGCACGCTCGTCCACGGCGACCCGGCGGACACCACCCCGCTCGGCGAGCTGGCCACACCGGCGGTCACCGCCTACCCCGACGAGACGCTGCGGCTGCTCGCCAACCGCATGGCCGAGCACGAGGTGACCCGGCTGCTCGTCGTCACGCGCGAGGAGCAGCCGCGGGTCGAGGGCATCATCAGCCTGCGTCACCTGCTGACCGCCCGGCGCATCGACGTGCACGAGGAGCACCACGCCGAGCGCGTGCTCTCACTGCGCCGGAAGCGCACGGCCACGGTCGTCGTCGCGGGAGGACCGGCCGGCGGCTGACGGACCCGGTGCACACCACACACTGTGTGCTGTGCACAACTATTGTAAAGGCCAATAAAAGGTCTCCCCTAAGCAACATCAACATTGCGTAGTCACGCGACTCCTCTCCGCAGTCACCCGCCAAGCTGGTGGGACGAACATCCGACTGCGGAGGGAAGTGACACGGTGGGACGGCGCGGTGCCCGGCGGGAAGCGGAACGAGTGGCGGCACTGGCCGCCGATCAGCTGCTGCGGGCCGGGAGCATACTGCGGCGGACCGAGACGACCCCCGATCTCAGAGCGGTCTTCCGCACCGACCAGGCCGTCAACGACGCGCCGTACCGGGAGCGTTGGGCGCACGACAAGGTGGTGCGCTCCACGCACGGGGTGAACTGCACCGGCTCCTGCTCGTGGAAGGTGTACGTCAAGGACGGCCTGATCACCTGGGAGACCCAGGAGACGGACTATCCGTCGACCGGCCCCGACCGCCCCGAGTACGAGCCGCGCGGCTGCCCCCGCGGGGCGTCCTTCTCCTGGTACACGTACTCGCCGACCCGGGTCCGCCACCCCCATGTGCGGGGGGTGCTGCTGGAGTTGTACCGCCAGGCGCGCGCCCGGCTGGGCGATCCGGTGGCGGCCTGGGCGGAGATCACCGGCGACCCGGTCAAGCGGCGGCGCTACCAGTCGGCGCGGGGCAAGGGCGGCCTGGTGCGGGTCGGCTGGGAGGAGGCCCTGGAGATCGCGGCTGCCGCCCATGTGCACACCATCGCGGAGCACGGCCCGGACCGGGTGGCGGGCTTCTCGCCGATCCCGGCGATGTCGATGGCCTCGCACGCGGTCGGCGCCCGCTTCATGTCGCTGATCGGCGCGCCGATGGTGTCGTTCTACGACTGGTACGCCGACCTGCCGATCGCCTCCCCGCAGGTCTTCGGCGACCAGACGGACGTACCGGAGTCCGGGGACTGGTGGGACGCCGCCTACCTGATGCTGTGGGGCTCCAACGTGCCGGTGACCCGGACCCCGGACGCCCACTGGATGACCGAGGCCCGCTACCGGGGCCAGAAGGTCGTCGTGGTCTCCCCCGACTACTCCGACGCCACGAAGTTCGCCGACGAGTGGCTCCACCCGCACCCCGGGACCGACGGCGCCCTGGCGATGGCCATGGGGCACGTGATCCTCACCGAGTTCTTCGTGACGCGGAAGGTGCCCTACTTCACCGACTACGTCCGGCGCTTCACCGACCTGCCGTTCCTGGTCGAACTCGACGAGCGGGACGGGGCGTTCGTGCCCGGCAAGTTCGTCACCGCCGCCGCGCTCGGCCTCGCCGAGGAGGACGAGGAGGCGGCCGCGTGGAAGCCGGTGCTCCTCGACACCGCGTCCGGGCGGCCGGTCGTCCCGAACGGCACGCTCGGCGACCGCTGGTCCAAGGGCGGCGAAGGCCGCTGGAACCTCGACCTCGGCGACATCGAGCCCGAGCTGACGCTGCACCGGCCCGGCGGGGACGCCGTACGGGTGCTGCTGCCGCGCTTCGACGGCGAGCCGCCGAGCGTGCGCGGGGTGCCGGTGCGCGAGGTCGGCGGCCGCCGGGTGACCACCGTGTTCGACCTGCTACTCGCGCAGTACGGCGTCGGCCGGGAGGGGCTGCCCGGCGACTGGGCCGCCGGCTACGACGACGCCACGCAGCCGAACACGCCCGCCTGGCAGGAGGCGATCACCTCGGTGCCGGCCGGCGCGGTGGTGCGGCTCGCGCGGGAGCTGGCGGACACGGCGGAGAAGACCCGCGGCCGGTGCATGATCGTGATGGGGGCCGGCACCAACCACTGGTTCCACTCCGACACCATCTACCGCTCGTTCCTCACCCTGCTGCTGCTCACCGGCTGCCAGGGCGTCAACGGCGGCGGCTGGGCGCATTACGTCGGCCAGGAGAAGGTCCGCCCCTACGCCGGCTGGCAGCAGTTGCAGTCGGCCGCGGACTGGGTGCGCCCCTCCCGGCAGATGGCCGGGACTCCGTACTGGTACCTGCACACCGACCAGTGGCGCTACGACGCCCACGGCGCCGACGCGCTGGCCGCGCCCACCGGGCAGGGCCTGTTCGAGGGGCGGCACACCGCCGACCTGGTCGCCCAGTCGATGCGGCTGGGCTGGATGCCGTCCGCGCCCACGTTCTCCGCGAACCCGCTCGACCTGGGCGGGGAGGTGCACCGCAGCGGGCACGAGCCGGACGAGTGGGTCGCCTCCGAACTCGACGGCGGACGACTGTCGTTCGCCTGCGAGGACCCGGACGATCCCGCCAACTGGCCGCGCGTGCTCACCGTGTGGCGGGCCAACCTGATCGGCTCCTCCGCGAAGGGCAACGAGTTCTTCCTGCGCCATCTGCTCGGCGCGAGCGACAACGCGCACGCCGAGGAGGCCCCGCCCGGCGCCCGGCCGCGCGACCTGGCCTGGCACGAGGAGGCGCCGCGCGGCAAGCTCGACCTGCTGCTCGCCCTGGACTTCAGGATGACGTCGACCACGCTGATGGCCGACCTGGTGCTGCCGGCCGCGACCTGGTACGAGAAGCACGACCTGTCCAGCACCGACATGCACCCCTTCGTGCACGCCTTCTCCCCCGCGATCAGCCCGCCCTGGCAGACCCGGACCGACTTCGAGATCTTCCACGCCCTGGCCGCGAAGTTCAGCGAACTCGCCGCCGGACGGCTGGACACGGCGTACGACCTGGTCGCCACGCCCCAGCAGCACGACACCCCCGGCGAGACGGCGGAGCCCGGCGGCCGGGTGCGGGACTGGCGCGACGGCTGGACGCCCCGGCCCGGCCGCAACCTGCCGCACTTCACCCTCGTCGAACGGGACTACACGGCCGTCGCCGACAAGCTCGCCTCCTTCGGCCCGCTGTGCGAGGAGCAGGGCCTGACCGTGAAGGGCGTCACCGTACGTCCGCTGCCCGAGGCGCGCTGGCTCGCGTCCCGGTGCGGCACCGCCCGCTCCGGCGCCGCGCACGGCCGCCCGCTCCTGGACACCGACGTCAAGCTGTGCGAGGCGATCCTCGCCTTGTCCGGAACGACCAACGGGCGCCTGGCGGCGGAGGGGTTCGGACAGCTCGCGGACCGCTGCGGTCCCGGCAGCGGCTTCGCCTCCCTCGCCGAGGCGGTGCACGAGCGGCGGATCGTCTTCTCCGACACCCAGGACCGGCCCGTCCAGGTCGGCACCAGCTACGAGTGGTCCGGGAAGGAGGCCCCCGACCGGCGCTACTCGCCGTTCACGGTCAACACCGAACACCGCAAGCCGTGGCATACCCTGACCGGCCGTCAGCACTTCTATCTGGACCACGACTGGATGGCCGAGGCCGGCGAGCAACTGCCCGTCTACCGGCCGCCGCTGGACCTCGCCGCCGACTCGGTGGCGGGCGAGCGGGAGGTGAGCGTCCGCTACCTCACCCCGCACTCGAAGTGGTCGATCCACTCCGAGTACCAGGAGAACCTGCTCATGCAGACCCTGGCCCGCGGCGGCCCGGTCATCTGGATGAGCGTGGACGACGCGGCCGCCATCGGGGCCGCCGACAACGACTGGGTGGAGGCGGTCAACCCCAACGGAGTCGTCGTCGCCCGCGCGATCGTCTCCCACCGCATGCCGGCCGGCACGGTGTTCATGTACCACGTGCAGGAACGCCTGGTGAACGTCCCGCGCAGCGAAGCCACCGGCCGGCGCGGCGGCGTGCACAACGCCCTCACCCGCGTCCTGATCAAGCCCACCCATCTCATCGGCGGCTACGGCCAGTTGTCGTTCGCCCCCAACTACTACGGTCCCACCGGCAACCAGCGCGACGCCCGCACCGTGATCCGCCGGCGCGCCCAGGAGGTGCAGTACTGATGCGCGTCATGAGTCAGATCGCCATGGTGATGAACCTCGACAAGTGCATCGGCTGCCACACTTGTTCGGTCACCTGCAAGCAGACCTGGACCAACCGCAAGGGCACCGAGTACGCCTGGTTCAACAACGTCGAGACCCGTCCCGGGCAGGGCTATCCGCGCGGTCACGAGGACCAGGAGAAGTGGCGGGGCGGCTGGCGCCTGGGCAGCCGGGGCGGCCTGGTGCCGCGCTCGGGCGGCCGGGCCCGGCGCCTCGCCCGCCTCTTCGCCAACCCCGAACTGCCGTCCCTGGCGGACTACTACGAGCCCTGGACGTACGACTACGACACCCTGATCTCCGCCCCGCTCGGCGACGACCTGCCCACCGCCCGGCCCCGTTCCCTCATCGACGGCCGCCCCACCGACATCACCTGGGGACCCAACTGGGACGACGACCTCGGCGGCGGCCCCGAACACCTCTCCGCCGACCCCGTGCTGAAGAAGATGAGCGAACGGGTCCAACTGGACTACGAGCAGGCGTTCATGTTCCACCTGCCCCGGATCTGCGAGCACTGTCTCAACCCGTCCTGCGTGGCGGTGTGCCCCTCCGGCGCCCTCTACAAGCGCGTCGAGGACGGCATCGTCCTGGTCGACCAGGACCGCTGCCGGGGCTGGCGGATGTGCGTGAGCGGCTGCCCTTACAAGAAGGTGTACTTCAACCACGCCACCGGCAAGGCCGAGAAGTGCACCTTCTGCTACCCGCGCATCGAGGCGGGGGAGCCCACCGTGTGCTCGGAGACCTGCGTGGGTCGGCTGCGCTACCTGGGGGTGATGCTGTACGACGCCGACAGGGTGGGCGAGGCCGCCTCCGTGCCGGACGAACAGCGGCTCTATCAAGCGCAGTTGGAGTGCTTCCTCGATCCCCACGACCCGGACGTGGTGCGGGCGGCCGAGGAGTCGGGCATCCCGCACGACTGGATCACGGCGGCCCGCCGCTCCCCCGTACGGGACCTGATCACGAGGTACCGGGTCGCGCTGCCGCTGCACCCGGAGTACCGGACGATGCCCATGGTCTGGTACGTCCCGCCGCTCTCCCCGGTCGTCGACGCGCTCACCGGCAGCGGTCACGACGGGGAGCACCCCGCCCCGCTGTTCGGCGCGATCGACGCCCTGCGCATCCCGCTGGAGTACCTGGCGGGGCTGTTCACGGCCGGGGACACCGCCCCGGTGGAGGCCGCCCTGTGCCGCCTCGCCGCGATGCGCGCCCACATGCGGCGCGTCAACCTCGGTGAGGAACGCGACCCCGCGATCGCCCGGGGTGTCGGCCTGGACGAGAGCGACCTGGAGGCGATGTACCGGCTGCTGGCGCTCGCCAAGTACGAGGAGCGGTACGTCGTCCCGACCACGTACGTCGCGGGTGCGGGCACGGCTGCGGGGACCGGCTCGGGCTGCAGCCTGGACCACGACGGCGGGCCGGGCATGTACGGCGCCGGCGGTGTGGACGGCTTCGAGGGCTTCCACGCCCCGCCCGTTGCCGCCGCCGCGGCCGCACCGGACGGCCGGTCGCTGCGCGGCCGGGTCAACCTGCTCAACTGGAACGGCCGCGGCCGCCCCAGCGGCCTCTTCCCGGAGGGGACGGGCGAGGCACGGTGAACCACCGGCATCGGGCGGTGCACCAGGCCGCCTCCCTGCTCCTGGACTACCCCGGCGAGGGCTGGCCGGAGCGGCGCGACCGGGTGGCGGCGGCCCTCGGGACGCTGCCGGGCCCGGAGACGGGGCCCCTGCTGGCGTTCTGCCGGGCCACCGAGGCGGTCGCCCCGCTCGATCTCGCGGCCCGCTACGTCACCACCTTCGACCGCACCCGCCGCCGCACCCTCCACCTGACCCACTACACCGACGGCGACACCCGCCGCCGGGGCGCCTCCCTCGCGGCGCTCAAGTCCCGTTACCGGCAGCACGGCTGGGTACCGGCCGGGGGCGAGCTGCCCGACTTCCTGCCCGCCGTCCTGGAGTTCGCCGCCCGCCACCCCGAACCGGGCCGGGCCATCCTGCACGAACACCGCGCCGCCCTGGGGCTGCTGGCCCGCGGGCTCGTCGCCCACGGCAGCCCGTACGCGGACGTGCTCCGCGCCGTCCGGGCCACGCTGCCCGCCGCGGACCCGCCCCCGGCCGCACGGGACCTGCCCGATCCCCTTGCCCTGTACGACCGTTCCGCCCCCGTGCCGTACCCGGTACCGCACGCCGCGGGCGACGAAGGAGTCCGCCGCTGATGAAGCATCTGCACATCGCGCTGTGGGGCGTCCTGCCCTATCTCGCGCTCGTCGTCCTGGCGGCCGGCACGGCCTGGCGCTACCGCTACGACCGGTTCGGCTTCACCACCCGCTCCAGCCAGCTGCACGAGTCCCGGCTGCTGCGCGTCGGCGGTCCGCTGTTCCACTACGCCCTGTTCCTCGTGATCGGCGGCCACGTCATGGGGCTGCTGGTGCCCGAGTCGCTGACCCGGTGGCTGCGGATCAGCGAGGAGCAGTACCACGCGGTCGCCCTGACCATGGGCGGCACGGCGGGCGTCGCGGCCGTCGTCGGCCTCGGCGTGCTGCTGTACCGCAGGGTACGGGTGCCGGCCGTGCGCGGCGCGACCAGCCGCAGCGACCGGGTGACGCTGCCGCTCCTCGCCCTGGTGCTGCTGGCCGGCCTGACCGCCACGGTGTCCTCGATGACCAACCCCTACGACTACCGGCTCGGGGTCGCCGTCTGGTTCCGCAGCCTGTTCACCCTCGACCCGGACGTCGGCGCCATGGCGCACGCCCCGCTCGTCTACCAGGTGCACGCCCTGCTGGCCCTCACCCTGTTCGCCCTGTGGCCGTTCGGCCGGCTGGTGCACGCGTTCACCGCGCCGCTCGGCTACGCGGCACGCCCGTACGTCGTCTACCGCTCGCGCGGGCGGGCCGCGGCGCCGGCGCACCCGGCGCTCAGCGCAGCGCCCGGTCGAACGCCTCGTACGCCTGCTGGTCGAACAGGACGAACGTGACCTCCTCGACGGCGGTGTCCGCGGCGCGGATCGTCTCGACCGCGATGCGGGCACCGTCGTCGATCGGCCAGCGGTAGACGCCGGTGGAGATGGCGGGGAACGCGACCGTGCGGGCGCCGAGTTCGTCGGCCGTCAGCAGAGACTCGCGGTAGCAGGAGGTGAGCAGCTCCGACCGGTCCTCGGTGTCCGACCAGACCGGGCCGACCGTGTGGATCACCCAGCGCGCGTTCAGCTCGCCGGCCGTGGTGGCGACCGCCCGGCCGGTGGGCAGGCCCCTGCCGTACTGGGACGCCCGCAGCTTGCGGCAGTCCTCCAGGATCGCGGGACCGCCGCGCCGGTGGATCGCGCCGTCAACGCCGCCACCTCCCAGCAGGGAGGAGTTGGCGGCGTTGACGATCGCGTCGGCGCTCTGCCGGGTGATGTCGCCCTGGACCAGGGTGATGGTGGTCATGTCTGCCTCAGTCTGCGCCAGACGGCCTTGGCCGCGTTGTGCCCCGACATGCCGTGCACCCCGGGGCCCGGCGGGGTGGCGGAGGAGCAGATGAACACGGCCGGGTGCGGGGTGGTGTACGGGAACAGGGAGAGTTTGGGCCGCAGCAGGAGCTGGAGTCCGGAGGCGGCGCCGCAGGCGATGTCGCCGCCCACGTAGTTGGCGTTGCGGGCGGCCATCTCGGCGGGGCCCGCGGTGGCGCGGGCGAGGACCCGGTCGCGGAACCCGGGGGCGTAGCGCTCCAGTTGGCGCTCCATGGCGTCGGTGAGGTCGCCGTCCCAGCCGCTTGGGACATGGCCGTACGCCCAGAAGACGTGCTTGCCCTCGGGGGCTCGGGTGGGGTCGGCCACGCTGGGCTGCACGGTGATCATGAAGGGGCGCTCGGGGGCGCGGCCCTCGCGGGAGGCGGCGCGCAGGGCGGTGCCGATCTCGTCCTTGCTGGCGCCGATCTGCACGGTGCCGGCGACGCGGGCCTCGGGCGCGGTCCACGGCACCGGCCCGTCCAGCGCGTAGTCGATCTTGAAGATGCCGGGGCCGTAGCGGTAGCCGTCGTAGTAGGAGCCGAAGCCGGCGATGCGGGCGAGGGCGGCCGGTGAGGTGTCGAAGACGTAGGCGCGGGCCGGCGGCAGGTCGTCCAGGCGCTTGACCTCGTAGTCGGTGTGGACGGCCCCGCCGAGGTCCTTCAGGTAGGCGGCGAGGGCGTCGGAGATCGACTGGGAACCGCCGCGGGCCACGGGCCAGCCGCGGGCGTGCGCGGCGAGCGCGAAGACCAGGCCGACGGCGCCGGTGGCGAGGCCGCCCAGCGGGGCCATGACGTGCGCGACCAGCCCGGCGAACAGAGCCTTCACGGGTTCGTCGCGGAAACGGCTCAGCAGCCAGGTGGAGGGCGGCAGCCCGGTCAGGCCGAACCGGGCGAGGGTGACCGGGTCGCGGGGCAGCGCGGTCAGCGGCAGGGACATGAAGTCCCGGGCCAGGGTGTCCCAGCGGGGCAGGAACGGCTCGACCAGCCTGCGGTAGGCGCCCGCGTCGCGCGGGCCGAAGGAGGCGGCGGTCTCGGCGACGGACCGGGACAGCACGGCCGCGCTGCCGTCGGGGAACGGGTGCGCCATGGGCAGGTCGGCGTGCAGCCATTCGAGGCCGTACCGCTCCAGCGGCAGGGCGCGGAACGCGGGCGAGTTGATGCCGAGGGGGTGGGCGGCCGAGCACGGGTCGTGCCGGAAGCCGGGGAGGGTCAGCTCCTCGGTGCTCGCCCCGCCGCCGACCGCGGACCGCGCCTCGAACACGGCCACGGAGAAGCCGCGGCGGGCCAGCTCCACGGCGGCGGTCAGTCCGTTCGGTCCCGCACCCACCACGCACGCATCGAGCATCGACGGCACCTTCGGACCCCTTCGTCAGCCGATGGCCTGTATCGGATCAGGATATGCCGCGGGACTGACACGGCCCCGTCGCGGGTGGGTCAGGCCGCCGTCCGCAGCAGTTCCGCCACCCGCCGGGTGGTCGCGGCGTCGCGGGCCGCCGTGAACGGCAGTGCGTTGCCCCCGGTGATCCGGAACGGTTCGCCGTCGCGGGTGAGGTGGGCGCCGCCCGCCTCCTCCACCAGCAGCAGGCCGGCCGCGTGGTCCCAGGCAGCCTCCCAGGAGAAACCCGTGGCATCCAACTCGCCCCGGGCGACGGCGAGATACTCAAGGCCGGCGGAGCCGCAGTGCCGTGGGGCGAGGCCGTCGCTCCACAGGGTGCGCAGGGCGTGCCGCTGCGCGTCCGTGGTGTAGTCGGGGTGCGAGGTGGCGACGACGAGGTCCCGGCCGGGGGCTGGCGGGCCGGCGAACAGGCGCTCGCCGTCGAGGAACGCGCCCTGCCCGCGGACGGCCGTGGCGAACCGCTCCAGGGCGGGGGCGTAGATCCACGCGCCGTGGACGACGCCCCGGAGAGCGAGCGCGACCATGCTGCAGAAGCCGTCGTCGCCCTGGACGAACTGGCGGGTGCCGTCGACCGGGTCGATGATCCAGACGGGTGCGTCGCCCTGGATCGCCTCGTAGACGGCGGGGTCCGCGTGGACGGCCTCCTCGCCGACCACGACGGAGCCGGGCAGCAGGGCGCCGAGGACCTCGGTGAGCCGCTGCTCGGCGAGGCGGTCGGCGTCCGTCACCAGATCGTGCGGGCCGCTCTTCTGGTCGATCTCGTGCGCGGCGAGGCGGCGGAAGCGGGGCAGGATCTCGGCCGCGGCGGCCTCGCGGACCGCCCGCTCCACGTCGGCCGAGTGGCGGGCGAGAAACTCGTCGATGGTTTCCGTTTCGTCGATCATGCCTCCATGAGACCACGCACCACTGACAACGCCCCCCGGCCGGGTGAACGGCGGGCGGACTCGCGCCGAACACTGTGCGCCGCTCAGCGCCCGACGGCGTAGCCCTGCATCCCTCGCGGGTTGGCGGCGGCCGACAGGACGCCGGTCTCCGGGTCGCGGGCGACCGCGCACAGCCGGCCCTCGGACCAGGCCGGCCCGACGGTGACGTCGTGGCCGCGGCGCCGCAGCTCCGCCACGACCCGGGGGTCGGTGCGGGACTCGACGGTCACGCTGCCGGGGCGCCGGCCGCGCGGGTAGAAGGAGCTGGGGAAGCTGTCGTTGTGCCAGTTGGGCGCGTCGACGGCGCCTTGCAGGTCGAGGGTGCCGCGGACCGGTTCGCGCAGGGCGGCGGCGAGGAGGAAGTGCGGCTGCCACTGGTCCTGCTGGTCGCCGCCGGGTGTGCCGAACGCCAGCACCGGGGTGCCGCCGCGCAGGGCGAGGGAGGGGCTGAGCGTGGTGCGGGGGCGGCGGCCGGGGGTCAGGGAGTTCGGCAGGCCCTCCTCCAGCCAGGTCATCTGCAGCCGGGTGCCGAGCGGGAAGCCGAGTTCGGGCACGACCGGGTTGGACTGGAGCCAGCCGCCACTGGGGGTGGCGGAGATCATGTTGCCCCAGCGGTCTACGACGTCGAGGTGGCAGGTGTCGCCGCGCGTGGTGCCGTCGGCGGCGACCTGGGCCTCCCCCGTCAGGTCCGCGACGGTCGGCTCCCCGGTGCCCATCGGGTTGAACACGGACAGCTCCCCCGCGTCCACGCGCGCGTGCGCCGGGATGCGCGGGACGCGGCCGCCGGGACTGCCGGGGCGCAGCTCCCAGGACGCCTCGGCGCCGACGAGGGACCGCCGGGCGGCGTTGTAGTCGTCCGACAGCAGTTCGGCGACGGGCACCTCCGAGGCGTCGCCGTACCAGGCCTCGCGGTCGGCCATGGCGAGTTTGCAGCCCTCGATCAGCAGGTGGACGTAGTCGGCGCTGCCGTGGGCGGGCAGGTCGGGCGGGAGCAGGGCGAGCTGCTGGAGGAAGGCGGGGCCCTGGCTCCAGGGGCCGGGCTTGCACACGGTCCAGCCGTTCCAGTCGTAGGTCACCGGCGTCTCGTAGGTCGCCGACCAGCCGGCGAGGTCGGACTCGGTGAGCGTGCCGGTGTGCCGTGCTCCGCTGGTGTCCAGGGTGGGCCGCCGGGACTGCCGTAGCAGGGCGTCGGCGATGAAGCCGGAGCGCCACATTTCGCGCGCGGCGTCGATGCGTGCCTCCCGGCCGCCGGCACCGGCGGTTTCGGCGAGCAGCCGTTCCCAGGTGGCGGCGAGCGCCGGGTTGCGCAGGAGCCGGCCGGGCCGGGGTGCGCGGCCGCCGGGCAGGTAGAGGGCCGCCGAGGAGGTCCACTCGGTCTCGAACAGCTCCCGCACGCTCTCGACCGTCTCGCCGACCTTCTCCACGGGCGGGTGGCCGTGCCCGGCGTAGCCGATGGCGTAGGACAGGACGTCGTCGAGGGACCTGGTGCCGTGGTCGCGCAGGAGCAGCAGCCAGGCGTCGAAGGCGCCCGGCACGGCCGCGGCGAGCGGGCCCGTGCCGGGAACGAGGTCCAGGCCGAGCCCCCGGTAGTGGGCGACGCCGGCGCCCGCCGGGGCCACGCCCTGCCCGCACAGCACGCGCACCGCGCCGCCGGCCGGGGCGAGCAGGATCGGCACCTCACCGGCGGGCCCGTTGAGGTGCGGTTCCACGACGTGCAGCACGAAGGCGCCGGCGACGGCCGCGTCGAAGGCGTTGCCGCCGCCCTCCAGGACGGCCATCGCCGATTGGGACGCCAGCCAGTGGGTGGAGGACACCATGCCGAAGGTGCCGTGCAGGGTGGGTCGGGTCGTGAACCGCATGTATCGCTCACCTCGGTCTCCGCGCGGGCGGGGCACGCTGCCTCCGTGAACCCCATGTCCTCTCTACCCAGGGTCGGTTGCCTGCCGACGCTCCGCCGGGCCGGACGTATTGACAACGATGTCAGAAGCGTGGTCGAGTCAACTCCCGTCCCGCCGGGGGCCGCTGACAGCCGCGTGTGCCCCCTTCCGTCCACCAGATGGAGATCGCCTCTCCCGTCACGCAGCGCAGCAGAGGCGAGGAACAGGAGACCGCTTCCATGCCCAGACCCCGCCGGCAGCTCCGCCGCCGCATATGCGACCGGGCGTCGACCGTCCTCGCCGCACTGCTCGTCACCGCCGGCGCCCTGGGCACGGCGTCGGCCGCCGCCCGGTCGACCGACTCCGGTCCCGAACTCACCCGGCTGGTCAACCCGTTCATCGGCACCGAGAACTCCGGCAACACGTTCCCCGGCGCGAGCGCCCCCTTCGGCATGGTCCAGGTCAGCCCGGACACCGGCGGCCAGGGAGGCTACGACTACCGGCAGGACACGATCTACGGGTTCAGCCAGACCCACCTCTCCGGCGTCGGCTGCCCCGTCATGGGCGAGTTGCCCCTGATGCCGACGACCGGAGCGGTCACCACCGTCGACCCGGGCGCCTACCGCTCGGCCTACACACACGACGACGAGGACGCCGAACCCGGCTACTACCGCGTCGGATTGAAGAAGTACGGCGTCGACGCCGAACTGACCGCCACGCCCCGCACCGGCTGGCAGCGCTACACGTTCCCCTCCACCGGCCGGGCCAACGTCCTGTTCAACACCGGCAAGGCCAACCAGAACGTGTTCGACTCTCAGGTCCATGTCGTCGGCGACCGGACGGTCGAGGGGCGTGTCGAGGCGGGCAACTTCTGCGCCGGCAAGGATCGGCACACCGTCTACTTCACCGCCACCTTCGACCGGCCCTTCGTCGCCCACGGAACCTGGCGGGGCAGCACCCCCGAACCCGGCGGCCGGGACGCGGCCGGCGCCGGCGGGAACGGCGCCTGGGTGACCTTCGACGCGAGCGCCGACCACGACGTCGTCGTCAAGGTGGGGCTGTCCTACACCGGCACGGCGGGCGCCCGGGAGAACCTCCGGGCGGAGACGGGCGACTCCTACGACTTCGACGCCACGCGTGCGGCACTGCGCGCGACCTGGGAGCGGCAGCTCACCTCGGTCCGGGTCGGCGGCGGGACGGCCGAGCGCCGACGCGCCTTCTACACCGCGCTCTACCACGCCCAGCTGCACCCGAATCTCGCCGGCGACGTCGACGGCCGGTACGCGGGCTTCGACGGGAAGACCCACACGGCCTCGGGGTACACGCCGTACCAGAACCTGTCGCTGTGGGACACGCACCGGCCGCAGAACCAGCTGCTGGAGATGCTCCGCCCGCGGGTCGCCCGTGACGTCGCGCTGTCGGTCGTCGCGATCGGGCGGGACGGCGGCTGGCTGCCGCGCTGGGCGCTCGCCAACAGCGAGACCAACATCATGACCGGCGACCCGGTGACCCCGTTCCTGGTCGAGGCGTGGTCCAAGGGCCTCCTCGCGGGTCACGAGAAGGAGGCGTACGCGCTCCTGAGGAAGAACGCCCTCAGCACGCCGCCGGCCGACTCCCCCTACAACGGCCGTGCGGGAGTGGTCGCCTACCAGGAGCGCGGATACATACCCAGCGGGCTGGTCCTCGGCAAGGACTGCCCCGACAAGGGCGGCGACAACGACTGCAGCCACCCCGCCTCGGCGACCCTGGAGTACGCGGCGGCGGACGCCTCGCTGGCCCTGATGGCGAAGGGGCTGGGGCACACCGCCGACGCCCGGATGTTCGCGGCACGCGGCCAGTGGTACCGGAACCTGTGGGACTCCTCCACCGGGCAGTTCCGGCCCCGCACGACCGACGGCACCTGGCTGACGCCGTACGACCCGGTGGAGGCCGGCCACCAGTTCCACGAGGGCGGCGCCTACCAGTACCAGTGGCTGGCCCCCCAGGACCCGGCCGGGCTCGTCTCCCTGATGGGCGGCAGGCGGGCGGCCGAGAAGCGGCTCGACGCGTTCTTCGCGTACGACAAGCTCCTCACGGACCCCGCAGGAACGGCTCGCGGGGACTGGATATCGGCACCGTACGACTACTACGGCAAGCCGACCTACAACCCGAACAACGAGCCCGACCTGCACGCCCCGTACATGTACCTGTGGGCCGGAGCACCCGCCAAGACCGCCACCGTGGTCCGCGCCGCGCTGACCCTCTTCACGGACGGGCCGGACGGCATGACCGGCAACGACGACCTGGGCACCATGTCCGCCTGGTACGTCTTCTCCTCCCTGGGGCTGTACCCGACGACCAACGGCGGCGGCTTCCTCGCCGTCTCCAGCCCGCAGTTCCCCTCGGCCGTCATCCGCCTCGGCGCCGACGGCGGGGAGCAGGGCGGCACGCTCACCATCACCGCGCCCGGGACGAGCGACACCCGGCGCTATGTGAAGCGGGCGGAGTTCGACGGCAAGGACCTGCGCGCCACCTGGCTGGACCGGGACGCCGTCGCCCACGGCGGAGACCTCGCCTTCACGATGGCCGACACGCCCTCGGCGTGGGGGACCGGCCGGGACGCCGAGCCGCCGTCCGTGAACCACGCGCCCGCCGACTCCCGCAGGCACCTCGCCGCCTCGCTCCGCACCGGCTCCGACGTCGTGCCGACCGCGAACAGCCCGCAGCACGTCCGCCTGACGCTCGACGTGCTGGGCCAGTCCCCCGGCACACTGCGCGTGCACGTCGGCGGCCAGGCCCCCAGCGGCTGGACCGTGCACACCCCCGGGCCCTTCTCGCTCAGGTCCCACCGACTGCCCGTCCAGCGGACCACGACGGTGGACGTGAGCGTGCCGGCCGGAACCGCGCCCGGCTCCTACCCCGTGCGGATCACCGCGGCCGCGAGGGGCGTGGCGAACGTCGTACGGGTCGCGACCGTCGAGGTGCGCACCGCGGGCCGCTGCGCGGCCGACGCCGGAGGGCAGTGCGCCGTCGGCCTCGGCGGGGAGCTGAACCACGACGGCACCGCGACCGTCGCCGCTTCCACCGAGGGCGACTTCGACGGAGCGGGCTGGAGCTACGACGGTGACCTGCTGCCCACGGCGGGCCCGTTCGTCCGGGACGGCGTGACCTACGACGCGCCCGACCCGTCCGGTACGGCCGCGAACTTCGTCGAGGCCCGCGGTCAGGCCCTGCTGCTCCCGGCGGGGTCCTACGGAACACTGCACCTGGTCGCCGCGTCCCACCACGGCCCGGTGACGACCACGCTCGCCGTCCGCTACACCGACGGCACCACCGCCGACGTGCCGGTCACCGTGGGCGACTGGGCGGGAGCGGCACCGCAGGGCAGCACCGTCATCGTGGACATGCCGCACCGGATCAGGAGCGGGCAGGGCGTGGACGGCCCGGCGGTGCGTCTCTTCGGTTCCGCCGGGGATCTCGACGCGTCGAAGACGGTGCGTTCCGTCGGCCTGCCGGACGATCCCCGGGTGCAGGTCTACGCGATCACCCTCGCCGGGGAATGACGCCGAGGCCCGACGCCCAGGACTGCCGCAAGGACAGAAAGGGACAAACAACACGGCATCGGATGGCCTGAGTTACCGGGCGGACACTCAGCGAGTTGACCCTTCCGCCGCACAGGTAGTCGTGTGAGACTGTCGTCCCCGTCCACCATGCGGACCCTTCCGTACCCCCTCCCCCACGAGAAGTGTGCCGTGCCCCTGCCTCTGCCGCTCGCCCTCACCGCGCGCCTGACGCCGGTCGCCGTGCTCGCCTGCGCCGGCTGGGCGCTGACGTCGGGTCCGGCCGCGCCGCCCGCCGCGGATCACCAGCCCGGCCCGGCGTCTCCCACGCACTCCTCCTCGGCGCCGTCGTCCACGGCGGTGTCGAAGTCGTACACCACCTCGCCCGCGCCCTGCGGCGCCGTGCCCGCGTCGACCGTGAAGTCCCTGGTTCCGGGTGCGAAGACGGCGGGCAAGGAGATCCCGTCGACCGACACCAAGCTGCGGCGCACCTGCTCCTGGAACGCCCTCGAGGGCTACGACTACCGGTGGCTCGACGTCTCCTTCGAGATCACGGAGTCGGACCAGGCGGCGCAGAAGGAGTACGAGGAGCGCGTCAAGGAGAAGAGCGGCGGAGGCGCCGTGCCGGGGCTCGGCGACTCCGCCTACTCCGTCGTGAACCTCACCACGGAGGACAAGCAGCAGACCCGTGAGGGGGTGGTGCTGGTGCGCGTCTCCAACGCGCTGGTGATCGTCACGTACAACGGGAGCGACTTCGAGACGAAGAAGGCGCCGGACACTGACGTGATCAACAAGGGGGCGATTCGAGCTGCGCGGGCTGCGGTGGGGGTTCTGCCCAAGGGGTGAGCTGCGCTCGGCCTCGCGTCCTCAACTGCGGGCCGGTGTGGGCTGGTCGCGCAGTTCCCCGCGCCCCTTTGGGGCGCTCGTCAGCATCAGCGTCAGATACACCACCAGCGACGTGCCCAGGCCCACTGCCCAGCCGTAGTCGGCCAGCGGGGAGAGGGCTGGGATGGGGCGGCCGTCCAGGAGGGGGTTGAAGTCGGCGCCGCCGATCGCGAGGATGCCGCCGGCCAGGAACGCGGTGACCGCGCGCCAGTTCCAGCCGGCTGTGTACCAGTAGCGGCCGTCCGGGCGGTACAGGTCGGTGAGGTCCAGGCGGGTGCGGCGCAGGAACCAGTAGTCGGCGATGAGGATGCCGGCGACGGTGCCGAGCAGGCCGCCGACCAGGCCGAGCCAGGTGAAGATGTAGCCCTGGGGGTCGGAGTACAGCTTCCAGGGGCAGATGACCACGGCGAGTACGGCGGTGATGAGCGCGCCGGTGCGGAAACTCACCCGGCGGGGCGCGATGTTGGAGAAGTCGAAGGCCGGGGAGACCAGGTTGGCCGCGATGTTCACGGACAGGGTCGCGACCAGCACGGTGACCAGGGCGTAGAGCAGTCCGACCACGTTGTCGGTCTTGGCGGCGAGCTGGACCGGGTCCCAGACCGGCTTGCCGTACACCGCCTGCGAACCGGAGGTCACCAGCACGGACAGGAAGGCGAAGAAGGTCATCGTGGTGGGCAGGCCGAGGGCCTGGCCGCGGGTCTGCGCCTTCTGGCTCCTGCCGTAGCGGGTGAAGTCCGGGATGTTCAGGGACAGCGTGGACCAGAAGCCGATCATGCCCATGAGGGAGGGCCAGAACAGCTTCCAGAAGTCGCCGCCCCAGCCCAGCTTCGACGGCTGGTCGAACAGCGGGCCGACGCCGCCGGCCTCGCTGCTCATCCACCACAGCATCACGAGCGCGCCGACGATCACGAAGGGGGCGGCCCAGTTCTCGAAGCGGCGGATGGTCTCCATGCCGCGGTGGATGATGGCGACCTGGAGCACCCAGAAGATCGCGAACGACAGCCACATCGTCCAGGCGTAGCCGCCGATGTGGGACGCGTTCGCCCAGCTGTCGCCGATGAGCTTCCCGGCGAGGAAGTAGATCGCCTCGCCGCCGATCCAGGTCTGGATGCCGAACCAGCCGCACGCCACCAACGCCCGTACGACGGCGGGCAGGTTGGCGCCGCGCACCCCGAAGGAGGCGCGGGCGAACACCGGGAAGGGGATGCCGTACTTGGGTCCGGCGTGCCCGGTGAGCAGCATCGGGACGAGCACGATCAGGTTGGCCAGGGCGATGGTGAACACCGCCTGTTTCCAGTCCATGCCGACGGCGATCAGACCGGAGGCCAGCGTCCAGGACGCCGTGTTGTGGGCCATGCCGACCCACAGCGCGGAGAAGTTGTACGTCGTCCAGGTGCGCCGGGCGACCGGGACGGGCAGCAGGTCGGCGTTGGCGTAGGGGCCGCTGGGCGGTGGAGTGCCGGGGGCGATCTCCACGCGCCCGTCGGCGAGCGTGACCTGGGCGGAGGACGGTATGCCGGGGGGAGCGGTGTCGGTCATGGGCAGCCCAATCGGAGGATGACCGGTTATCTGGAGTTGACGGCCGGGATGACCTCGGTCCCGTACGCGTCGATCACGGCTTCCCGCGCGTCGTGCATGTCGTACACGGCGAACTGGTCGACGCCCAGTTCGCGCAGCGCGTTCAGCTTCTCGATGTGCTTCTCGACCGGTCCGATCACGCAGAACCGGTCGACGATCTGGTCGGGCACGAAGGCGGTGTCCGGGTTGCCGCTGCGCCCGTGGTGGGAGTAGTCGTAGCCCTGGCGGGCCTTGATGTAGTCGGTGAGTTCGTCGGGGACCTGGGCGGAGTGCTCGCCGTACCTGGTGACCAGGTCGGCGACGTGGTTGCCGACCATGCCGCCGAACCAGCGGCACTGTTCGCGGGCGTGGGCGAGCGCCTCGGGCGAGTCGTTCTCGGTGACGTAGGCGGGGGCGGCCACACAGATGGTGACGGAGGCGGGGTCGCGTCCGGCGGCGACGGCGGCGTCCTTGACCGCCTTCACCATGTACTCGGTCAGATAGAGGTCGGACAGCTGGAGGATGAAGCCGTCGGCCTCCTCGCCGGCCATCTTGAGCGCCTTCGGACCGTACGCGGCCATCCACACGGGGAGTTCGGCGCCCTCCCCGACCCATGGGAACTTGATCACCGTGCCGCCGAGGTCGGCCTCCTCGCCCCGACCGAGGGCTCGGATGACCTTCATGGCCTCGCTGATCCGGACCAGCGTGTTGGGTTTGCGGCCGGCGACGCGCATAGCGGAGTCGCCGCGTCCGATGCCGCAGACGGTGCGGTTGCCGAACATGTCGTTGAGGGTGGCGAAGGTGGAGGCGGTCACCTCCCAGGTACGGGTGCCGGGGTTGGTGACCATCGGGCCGACGGTGAGCCGCGTGGTGTTCGCGAGGATCTGGCTGTAGATGACGAACGGCTCCTGCCACAGCACGGCGGAGTCGAAGGTCCAGCCGTGGCTGAACCCGTTGTGTTCGGCCCGCTGCATCAGGCTGACGACGCGGGAGGCCGGCGGGTCGGTCTGCAGGACGAGTCCGAAGTCCATGGGTGGCACTCCTAGCTGAGGTACTGGCAGGTGGAGCGCGGGGTGAACGCGCCGTGTCCGGCGCGTCCGGTGAACTCCCGCTCGGTGATGACCATCTCGCCGCGGGAGAGCACGGTCTCGACGCGGCCGGTGATGCGCCGGCCCTCGTAGGCCGAGTAGTCGACGTTCATGTGGTGGGTCTCGGCGGAGAGCACCTGCTCGGCGTGCGGGTCGTAGATGACGACGTCGGCGTCGGCGCCCGGGGCGATGGTGCCCTTCTTCGGATAGAGGCCGAACATCCGGGCCGGGGTGGCGCAGGCGATCTCGATCCAGCGGCGGCGGGAGATGTGCCCGTCGACGACGGCCTGGTGGAGCAGGTCCATGCGGTTCTCGACGCCCGGCAGCCCGTTGGGGATCTTGGAGAAGTCGCCGCGGCCCAGTTCCTTCTGGCCCACGAAGCAGAACGGGCAGTGGTCGGTGGAGACCACCTGGAGGTCGTTGGTCCTGAGGCCCTGCCACAGTGCGGCCTGGTGCTCCTTGGGCCGCAGCGGCGTGCTGCACACGTACTTGGCGCCCTCGAAGTCGGGCTCGGCGAGGTTGTCGGTGGACAGGAACAGGTACTGCGGGCAGGTCTCGCCGAAGACGTTCAGGCCCTGGTCGCGGGCACGGGCGAGTTCGGCGACGGCCTCGGTCGCCGAGACGTGGACGACGTACAGGGGGGCGCCCGCGACCTGGGCGAGGCGGATGGCGCGGTGGGTGGCCTCAGCCTCCAGCAGGGCCTTGCGGACCTCGCCGTGGTAGCGCGGGTCGGTCTCGCCCCGGGCGAGGGCCTGCTCGACCAGGACGTCGATGGCGATGCCGTTCTCGGCGTGCATCATGATCAGCCCGCCGTTCCCGGCGGCTCGCTGCATGGCCCGCAGGATCTGGCCGTCGTCGGAGTAGAAGACACCGGGGTACGCCATGAACTGCTTGAACGACGTGACCCCCTCTTCGACCAGGAGGTCCATCTCCTTGAGCGTCCTCGGGTTCACGTCCGAGACGATCATGTGGAAGCCGTAGTCGATCGCGCAGTTGCCCTCGGCCTTGGCGTGCCAGGCGTCCAGGCCGTCGCGCAGGGTGCCGCCGACGCTCTGGATGGCGAAATCGACGATGGTGGTCGTGCCGCCCCAGGCGGCGGCCCTCGTGCCGGTCTCGAAGGTGTCGGAGGCGTAGGTGCCGCCGAAGGGCATCTCCATGTGGGTGTGGCCGTCCACGCCGCCGGGGATGACGTACTTTCCGGTCGCGTCGATGAGGTTGTCCGCCGTCAGGGCTTCGGCGGCGGAGGTGCCGGTGGCCGCGATGGCGGCGATGCGGGTGTCTTCGATGAGGATGTCGGCGTGGATCTCGTCTGCGGCGGTGATGACCAGGCCGTTGCGGATGAGGGTGCGGTTGCGGGTGCTCATGGCCGACTCCCTTGTGGGCATGTGCGGGTTGTGTGTGGCTGGTCGCGCCCACGCAGCGGCAGCCGCAAATCGAATACAGTCCCGCGCCCCTTTCGGGGCGCCTCCCTGGGCCCCGCGTTTACGGCGCCGTCAGCGGGCCGTACGCGCTCGGGGCGCGGTCCCGGTAGAACTGCCAGCGGTCCCGTACCTCGCGGAGTTTGGCCAGGTCGAGGTCGCGGACGACGAGTTCGGTCTCCTTGTCGCTCGCCACCTCGCCGACGAACTGGGCCTCGGGGTCCACGAAGTAGGTCGTGCCGTAGAAGTCGTTGTCGCCGAGGTCCTCGACGCCGACCCGGTTGATCGCGCCGACGAAGTACTCGTTGGCGACGGCCGCCGCCGGCTGCTCCAGCTGCCACAGATAGCGGGAGAGGCCGCGCGAGGTCGCCGAGGGGTTGAAGACGATCTCGGCACCGGCGAGGCCCAGCGCCCGCCAGCCCTCCGGGAAGTGGCGGTCGTAGCAGATGTAGACGCCGATCCGGCCCACGGCGGTGTCGAAGACGGGCCAGCCGCCGTTGCCGGGGCGGAAGTAGAACTTCTCCCAGAATCCCTGGACTTGGGGAATGTGGGTCTTGCGGTACTTGCCGAGGTAGGAGCCGTCCGCGTCGATCACGGCGGCGGTGTTGTAGAGGACGCCCGGCTGCTCCTCCTCGTACATCGGCAGGATCAGGACGATGCCCAGCTCGCGGGCGAGGGCCTGGAAGCGGCGGACGGTCGGGCCGTCCGGGACTCGCTCGGCGTACTCGTAGAAGGCCTTGTCCTGGACCTGGCAGAAGTAGGGCCCGTAGAACAGCTCCTGGAAGCAGAGGACTTGGGCGCCCTGTGCGGCGGCGTCGCGGGCCGCCTGCTCGTGCACCTGGATCATGGACTCCTTGTCGCCGGTCCAGGCGGTCTGGAAGAGGGCGGCACGGATCACTCGGCTCATCGGGACCTCCGGTCGCTCGGTGTAGGGCGAGCCTAGGAAGCCGTACCGGCCGGATTGAGGTGCAGTGTGTCACGTCCGCGGGGGCGCGGCGTGCCACCGTGTCACGTGTTCGCCGAACCATGTTTCACCGCCGTTTTCCCTGGTCGTCACGGGTTTGGTCGTCACGGGTCTCACTGCTGCTGCGCATCGTGCGCGAGGAGCGCGATGTGCACGGAGGCGGCCTGCTCGAAGTCGTCGAGGTCGAGTTCGGCGCGGATCCAGCCGTCGCCGTCGGTGCCTCCCCCCGTGCCCGAACGGCCCGGGTGGTGTCCCCATGCCTGCCGGGCGATGCGTTCCCAGTCGCGCAGCACGTCGTCCACCGCGGGCCGCTCCCCCGCCGTGGCGAGGACGCGGTGGGCGAGGTTGGTGACGACGACGGGGCAGGCGGCGTGCTGGGCCACCTCGTCGAGCAGCCGGCCGAGCGGGGCGCCTGCGGTGATCAGCCCGGTGAGGGCGGTGCGTACCGTTTCCGACAGGCTGACGGCCGCGAACTTGCGCCGGACCAGCCGGCACTGCACCTCCTCCGTCAGTTCGGCGAAGGGGAACGGCCGGTGCAGGACCACCAGGGGCAGCCCGCACCGTTCGGCGGCGCGCCGCATCACCTCGGGCGGCGTCGGGAACGCCCGCCCGAGGCCGAGCACGACGGCGGCGGCCTCCGCGCGGTGCAGGGACTGGATGTACTCGGCCTGCTTGGCCTCGTCACCGGCGAGGAGCACGCCGGTGGTGAGGACCATCTCGCCGCCGGTGAGCATCACGCCGACGTCGGCGGCCTCGGCGACGTGCACCCAGCGCACCGGCCGGTCCAGTTGCCCGGCCCCGGCCACCACCTCGGGTTCCCCGGCGAGCACCCGTTCCAGGGTGAGCACCTGCCGGACGGAGAGGGCGGGTTCGAAGGTCTGCCGCGGGTCGGGGACGGTGAGGGCCATGGCGCTGTCCTTCAGGTGATTCAGTACGTGCTCCTGAGGGCGCGTTCGAGGATCGCCGCGCCCTCCTCGGCCTCCGACACGGTCAGCGACAGCGGTGGGGCGACGCGCAGGGCGCTGGTGCTGTGGCCGCCGCCCTTGCCGATGAGGAGCCCGCCCTCGCGGGCCGCCTCCAGGACGGCGGCGGCCGCCCGCGGATCGGCCTCGTCCGTGCCCGGTCTGACGAGTTCGACGCCGATCATCAGGCCGCGCCCGCGCACCTCGCGGACGCCGGGCAGCTGGGCGCCGACGGACCGCAGCCGTTCCATGAGCAGGCCACCGACCCGGCGGGCGTTGCCCTGGAGGTCGTGTTCGAGCAGGTAGGTGAGGTTGGCGAGGGCGCCGGCCATGGTGACCTGGGTGCCGCCGAAGGTGGAGATGCTGTTGGAGTCCAGGCAGTTCATGATCTCGGCGCGGGCGACGACGCCGCCGACGGACATGCCGTTGCCGATGCCCTTGGCGAAGGTGACGATGTCGGGCGGCCCGCTGCGGGCGTGGGCCTGCCAGCCCCAGAAGTGCTCGCCGGTGCGGCCCCAGCCGGTCTGCACCTCGTCGGCGATCCACAGGATCCCGTGCTCGTGGAGCACCTCGCGGAAGGCGGCGTAGAGGCCGTCGGGGGGTGAGGTGAAGCCGCCGACGCCCTGGATGGGTTCGGCGATCAGCGCGGCGGGCGGGCGGGTGTGGCCGAGGATGTCCTTCAGGTCCGCGACGCAGGCGTCGATGAACGCACGGTCGTCGAGTTCCGCGAACGGGCCGCGGCTGCGGACGCCGCCGTGGACGTAGAGGGTCTGCAGCGGGGAAAGGGAGGTCGGGGACCAGCTGTTGTTGCCAGTGATGCCGACCGTGCTGAACGAGCGGCCGTGGTAGCTGTTGCGCATGGCGAGCACGGTGTTGCTGCGCCGGAACGCCGTGGCGAGCAGCAGGGCGGTGTCGTTGGCCTCGGTGCCGGAGGTGGTGAGGAAGACGCGGGCGTCCGGGATGCCGCTCAACTGGGCGATGCGTTCGGCGAGTTCGACCATCGGCCGGTTGAGGTAGAGGGTCGAGGAGTGGATGATCCGGCCGGCCTGCTCACTGACCGCCTTCGTCACCTCGGGCAGGGCGTGCGCGGTCATCGTGGTGAGGATGCCGCCGAAGAAGTCCAGGTACTTGTTGCCCTCGGCGTCCCAGACGTGGCGGCCCTCGCCGTGGGTGATCTCCATCGGCTCGTCGTAGTAGAGGGCGAGCCAGTCCGGGAGGACGGCGCGGTGGCGGGCGTAGAGGTCGGTCACGGCTGCACCAGTCCTTCGTAGGCGTCGGGGCGGCGGTCGCGGTAGAAGGCCCACTGCTGCCGGACCTGCTCGATGAGGTCGAAGTCGAGGTCGCGGACGACGAGTTCCTCGGTCTTGTCACTCGCCGGGTCGCCGACGAACCGGCCGCGCGGGTCGACGAAGTAGCTGGTGCCGTAGAAGTCGTTGTCGCCGTACTCCTCCTGGCCGACGCGGTTGATGGCGGCGACGAAGTACTCGTTGGCCACGGCCGCCGCGGGCTGCTCCAGCTGCCACAGGTAGGAGGAGAGGCCGCGGTGGGTGGCGGAGGGGTTGTAGACCAGCTGGGCGCCGTTGAGGCCGAGTTGGCGCCAGCCCTCGGGGAAGTGACGGTCGTAGCAGATGTAGACGCCGACCTTGCCGACGGCGGTGTCGAAGACGGGCCAGCCGAGGTTTCCGGGTTTGAAGTAGTACTTCTCCCAGAAGCCCTTGACCTGCGGAATGTGGTGCTTGCGGTACTTGCCGAGGTAGCTGCCGTCGGCGTCGATGACGGCGGCGGTGTTGTAGTAGAACCCGGACTGCTCGACCTCGAAGACGGGGACGACGATCACCATGCCGGTCTCGCGGGCCAGCTCCCGCATCCGGGTCACGGTCGGCCCGTCGGGCACCGGCTCGGCCCAGCGGTAGTGCTCGGGCTCCTGGACCTGGCAGAAGTACGGCGCGTTGAAGACTTCCTGGAAGCCGATGACCTGCGCGCCCCGGCGTGCCGCCTCGCGCGCGTGCTCCTCGTGTTTCGCCACCATGGACCCGGTGTCGCCGGTCCAGGTCGCCTGGACCAGGGCGGCACGTACGACGTTGGCCATGAGCTGCTCCTTCGACGCGACGTCCGAGCCTCTACGCCCGTAGAAACGGCCGTAGAGGGACGAACGTAAGCCTCTCGGGCGGCCTTGCCAAGACCATCGTCGCCAACCCCGCGGAGTCGATCACGATTGACACCCCTGTGGGTGAGCGGGCGCCCCGCCCGGGCGGCGGTTCCGTCAGGCGCCCACCGGCGCGCACCGGGCCGTGAGGTCGTCCATGGAGAGGCCGAGCACGCGGGCCAGGGCCGCGACGGTGAAGAACGCGGGGGTCGGCGCGCGGCCGGTCTCGATCTTCCTCAGCGTCTCGGCGGAGACGCCCGCCTCGGCGGCGACCTCGGCCATGCTCCGGGCACCGCGCGCCTCGCGGAGCAGCCGGCCGAGCTGTTCGCCGCGTTCGCGCTCTTCGGGGGTGAGGGGGGTGCGCACCATGCGCCCATTCTAATACCGGCCGCCTTCGACGAGGCTGGCTGGATTTGCGGGGACCCCACCCCAAGGCGCCAATTCAAATACCGGTATAGTAATTGGCATGATGGAACTGAAGACGGACGCGTCGATCGACGCGATGTACGCGGCGGGCCAGGTCGTCGGCCGAGCCCTCACGGCCGTACGGCAGGCCGCGGACGTCGGTGTCAGCCTGCTGGAGCTGGACGAGGTGGCCCGGGAGGTGCTGCGCGAGGCCGGTGCCTCCTCGCCCTTCCTCGGCTACCGTCCCGCCTTCGCGCCGGTTCCCTTCCCGGCCGTCGTCTGCACCTCGGTCAACGACGCGATCGTGCACGGCGTCCCGACCGCGTACCGCCTCCGGGACGGGGACCTGGTCTCGGTCGACTGCGGCGCCGAGCTGGACGGCTGGGTCGGCGACTCCGCGATCAGCTTCGTGGTGGGCCGGCCCGACCCCGCGGACCTGCTGCTGGTCGAGACCGCCGAGCGGGCGCTGGCGGCGGGCATCGGGGCGGCCGTCGTCGGCAACCGGATCGGCGACATCGCGCACGCCGTGGGGCGGGTCTGCCGCGACGCCGGGTACGGCATCATGTCCGGCTTCGGCGGCCACGGCGTCGGCCGGCGCATGCACGAGGACCCCGAGGTCCCCAACGAGGGCCGGCCCGGACGTGGCCTGCCCCTGCGGCCCGGCATGGTCCTGGCGATCGAGCCGATGCTGATCGCGGGCGGCACGGACGGCTACTTCTCGGCGCCGGACGGCTGGACCCTGCGCACCACCGACGGCTCCCGCGCGGCCCACGCGGAGCACACGGTGGCGATCACGGAGCGGGGGCCGCGGGTCCTGACGGGGCGGTAGAGGGGCCTGTGGCGCGGGTCGGGACCCGTGCCGGTGGCGCCGCCCTCCCGGGCGGGGGGTGCTGTCGTACGGCGGCTGCGGGGCCGTAGGGGCTGGTCGCGCAGTTCCCCGCGCCCCTCACGCCCTCCCGGGCGGGGGGTGCCGTCGTGCAGTGGTGCGGGTCCGTGAGGGCTGGGCGCGCCGTTCCCCGCGCCCCTCACGCCCTCCCGGGCGGGGGGTGCCGTCGTGCAGTGGTGCGGGTCCGTGAGGGCTGGGCGCGCCGTTCCCCGCGCCCCTCACGCCCTCCCGGGCGGGGGGTGCCGTCGTACGGCGGGCGCGGGTCCGTGGAGGCTGGGCGCGCAGGTCCTTGCGCTGCTTTGGGGGGCGTTCCCTCGCCTTGTGCACGTGCTCTTCGCAAAAGGGCGTGGGATCGTGGCATGAGCGACCGCCACCGGGGTTACCCGTCCGCTCCGCACGTCGTCAGCGAAGGAACCCGCGCCATGACCAACGGCTACCCTCCTGACCCCTTCGGTGATTTCCTGGCCCGCTTCTTCGCCGGGAACACCGGCGGACCCTACGGCAGGACCGGCGGAGCACCCCGGCACATCGACATCGGCCGGCTGCTCAGCCAGCCGGCCCGGGAGCTGGTCAGAGGAGCCGCGCAGTACGCCGCCGAGCACGGCAGCCGCGACCTGGACACCCAGCACCTGCTGCGCGCCGCCGTGGCCGCCGAGCCCACCCGGAGTCTGCTGACCCGGGCGGGCGCGGACCCGGACTCGCTGGCCACGGAGATCGACGACCGGTCCGGGCCGGTGCAGCACGCCCCGGAGGAGGCGCCGCCGCCGACCTCCCTGTCGCTCACCCCCGCCGTCAAGCGGGCCCTGCTCGACGCGCACGACATGGCACGGGCGAGCGGCGCCGGGTACATCGGCCCGGAGCACGTGCTCAGCGCGCTGGCCGCGAACCCGGACTCGGCGGCCGGGCACATCCTGAACGCGGCCCGCTTCTCGGCCGGCCGGCTGCCGCCGGAGACCCAGGAAAGCGCGCCCCCGAGGCCCGAGCGGCAGCGCTCCTCGTCGACGCCGACGCTGGACAAGTACGGCCGCGATCTGACCGAGCTGGCCCGGCACGGCCGGATCGACCCCGTCATCGGCCGCGACGACGAGATCGAGCAGACCATCGAGGTGCTGTCCCGGCGCGGGAAGAACAACCCCGTGCTGATCGGCGACGCCGGGGTCGGCAAGACGGCCGTCGTCGAGGGGCTCGCGCAGCGCATCACCGACGGCGACGTGCCGGACGTCCTCATCGGGCGCCGGCTGATCGCGCTGGACCTCACCGGGGTCGTTGCCGGCACCCGGTACCGGGGCGACTTCGAGGAACGCATGAACAACATCGTCGAGGAGATCCGCGCGAACTCCGACCGGCTGATCGTCTTCATCGACGAACTGCACACGGTCGTGGGCGCCGGTTCCGGCGGCGAGGGCGGCGCGCTGGACGCCGGCAACATCCTCAAGCCCGCGTTGGCCCGGGGCGAGCTGCACGTCGTCGGCGCGACCACGCTGGAGGAGTTCCGCCGGATCGAGAAGGACGCGGCGCTGGCCCGCCGCTTCCAGCCGATCCTGGTGCCCGAGCCGACCGTCGCGGACACCGTCGAGATCCTGCGCGGGCTGCGCGACCGCTACGAGGCCCACCACCAGGTCCGCTACACCGACGAGGCGCTCCTCGCCGCCGTCGAGCTGTCCGACCGCTACCTCACCGACCGCAGGCTGCCCGACAAGGCGATCGACCTGATCGACCAGGCGGGCGCCCGGGTCCGGCTGGGTTCCCGGACGAAGGGCACCGACGTGCGCGCCATGGAGCGCGAGGTCGAGCAGCTGGTCCGGGACAAGGACCAGGCCGTCGCCGACGAGAGCTACGAGCAGGCCACGCAACTGCGCGACCGGATCGGCGAGCTGAAGCGGCGGATCGCCGAGGCGAGCGGCGGCGACAAGGCCGACGAGGGACTGGACCTGGAGGTGACGGCCGAGGCCGTCGCCGAGGTCGTGTCCCGGCGGACCGGCATCCCGGTCAGCCGCCTCACCCAGGAGGAGAAGGAGCGCCTGCTCGGCCTGGAGGAGCACCTGCACCAGCGGGTGGTCGGCCAGGAGGAGGCGGTCGCCGTGGTCTCCGAGGCGGTGCTGCGCTCGCGCGCCGGGCTCGCCAGCCCGGAGCGGCCGATCGGCAGCTTCCTGTTCCTCGGCCCGACCGGCGTCGGCAAGACCGAGCTGGCGCGGGCGCTCGCCGAGGCGCTGTTCGGCAGCGAGGACCGGATGGTCCGGCTCGACATGAGCGAGTACCAGGAGCGGCACACCGTCTCCCGGCTGGTCGGCGCCCCGCCCGGCTACGTCGGCCACGAGGAGGCCGGCCAGCTCACCGAGGTGGTGCGCCGGCACCCGTACTCGCTGCTGCTGCTCGACGAGGTGGAGAAGGCCCACCCGGACGTCTTCAACATCCTGCTCCAGGTGCTGGACGACGGCCGCCTCACCGACTCGCAGGGCCGCACGGTCGACTTCACCAACACGGTCATCGTGATGACCAGCAACCTCGGCTCCGAGGCGATCACCCGGCGGGGCGCCGGGATCGGCTTCGGACCGGGCGGCGCCCAGGCGGACGAGGACGCGCGGCGCGAGCAGATCCTGCGGCCGCTGCGGGAGCACTTCCGGCCGGAGTTCCTCAACCGCATCGACGAGGTCGTCGTCTTCCGGCAGCTGACGAGTGAGCAGCTCCGCCGGATCACCGACCTGTTGCTGGAGCGCACCCGCCGGCTCGTGGACGGGCAGGGGGCGACGGTGCGGTTCACCGGTGCGGCCGTCGACTGGCTCGCCGAGCGCGGCTACCAGCCGGAGTACGGCGCCCGCCCGCTGCGCCGCACCATCCAGCGGGAGGTGGACAACCAGCTGTCCCGGCTGCTCCTGAACGGCACGATCACCGAGGGCAGCCGGGTCACCGTGGACACGTCGGACGGGCGGCTGGAGTTCCGCACGGAGGAGGACCCGCCACCACAACCGGAGTTGTGACGGCCCGACGTGCCCTACGGCGCCGGGTGGACCACCATCGCCGAGCCGCCGCCGCGCCGTACCCGCTCCGCGGCGGCCAGCCACTTCCCGTCCGGGAGCCGCTGGACGCCCGTCGCCGCGCCGATCTCGGGGTTGAGCGTGAAGCTGTGCCCGATGGCTTCCAGCCTGCCTCGCAACGCGCTGTCGTACAGGGCGGGTTCCAGCTCGGTCCGCGCGGCGTTGCGCTGGCTGGCGCGCGGCGCCGCGATGGCGTCGACCAGCGGCAGGTGCCGGTCGACGAACTCGGTGAGCACCTGGAGCACGGTGGTGATGATGGTCGCGCCGCCGGGTGAACCGAGCGCCACGACCGGCTTGTCGTGCCGGTCCAGGACGATGGTCGGGGAGATCGACGAGCGGGGCCGCTTGCCCGGTCCGGGCAGGTTCGGGTCGTGGACGGCCGGGTTGGCCGGGGTGAAGGAGAAGTCGGTCAGCTCGTTGTTGAGCAGGAAGCCGCGGCCGGGGACGGTCATGCCGCTGCCGCCGGTCTGCTCGATGGTGAGCGTGTAGGAGACGACGTTGCCCCACTTGTCGGCGACCGTCAGATGGGTGGTGTGCTGCCCCTCGTACGTCGTAGGCGCCGCCGTACCCCCGGAGCGGCAGGCCGCCGGGTGGCGCGGGTCGCCCGGTGCGAGCGGGCTGGTGAGGACCGCGTCGTCCCGGACGAGGCAGGCCCGTGAGTCGGCGAACCGCTGGGAGAGCAGCTGCCGGGTCGGCACGTCCTCGAAGGCGGGGTCGCCGACCCAGCGCCCGCGGTCGGCGAACGCGATCCGGCTCGCCTCGATGAAGTGGTGCAGGTACTGCGTCTCGCTCACCCGCGAAAGAGGGGTGTCCTCCATGATGTTGAGCGCCTCGCCGACCGTGGTGCCGCCGGAGGAGGAGGGTGCGATGGAGTACACCTTCAGCCCCCGGTACGACGTCTCGGTCGGCCGCTGGAGCTTGGCGCGGTAGGCGGCGAGGTCCTGGGCGGACAGCTTGCCGGGGCGGGCGTTCCAGCCGGAGGCGGGGTTCACGGGCGGCTTGTTCACGGTGGCGACGATGTCCCTGCCGAGGTCGCCGTGGTAGATCGCGCCCATGCCCTTGCGGGCGAGTTCCTCGTAGGTGCGGGCCAGTTCGGGGTTCTTGAAGGTGGAGCCCACGGCGGGGAGGTTTCCGCCGGGCAGGAACAGCTTGGCGGTGTCGGGGAAGTAGCGGAACCGCGTCTCGTTGGACGCGGTCTGGGAGCGGAAGGTGTCGTCGACGGTGAAGCCGTGCCGGGCGATCCGCTCGGCGGGCTTCAGGACCGTGCCGAGCCGTCTGCTGCCCCACTGGTCCAGCGCGGTCTGCCAGGTGGCGGGGGTGCCCGGGGTGCCGACGCTGAGGCCGCTGGTGACGGCGTCGGCGAAGGAGAGGGGCTTGCCGTCCTCCACGAACAGCTGCGAGTCCGCGGTGAGCGGCGCGGTCTCACGGCCGTCGATGGTGTGCACGGTACGGGACTTGGCGTCGTAGTAGACGAAGAAGCCGCCGCCCCCGACGCCGGCGGAGTACGGCTCGGTGACGCCGAGCGCCGCGGCGGTGGCGACGGCCGCGTCGACCGCGTTGCCGCCCTCGCGCAGGACCTCGATACCGGCGGCGGTGGCGTCCGCGTCCACGCTGGCGACCGCGCCGCCGTAGCCGACGGCCACCGGGGTCTTGGCCGGCCGCTCACCGGTGGCCCCCGGCGGTGCGGCCGCGCCCACCGTGACCAGGGCGGCCGAGACCGCCAGAACCGCCAGCTTCCGCGTGCCAGGACGACCCATGTGCGCCTCCCGTCGGTGACCGTCCGCGCAGCGTAACGGGATCGCCGCAGCCCCGACAGGGTGCCTCGGCCGCCCGCCGCACGAATGCCGCACATCGAACACCGGTACGTAGGTTGTCTCGTGGGCCGCTAGCATGCGCGGCCATGAACGACGACGTGCGCAACATCGTCCTCGGTGTGATCGCGGCCGGCATCAGCGCGGCGCTGGGCTGGATCGCCCGAACGTATCTGTGGCGGCGCAGGCTCCGCCGCAGGCAGGCCTTCCTCGGGCTGCCGGAGAACTCGGAGTCGCTGCTCGTCGTCAACCGCGACCCGGCCACGGCGGAACCGGCGGTGCACCGCTTCGACGTGTTCGCGCTGCTGGAACTCGCCGCCCTCGTCAAGGACTGCGGCGCGAACGTCCAGGTGGTCACCCAGGACACGGTCCGGCAGGGGCTCGGCGAGCGCACCGAGTTCTGCGTCGGCGGACCGGCGTCGAACCGGCGGATGCTCGCGCACATGGCCGCCATGCTGCCCGGCGTGCGGGTGAACACGGACTCCGAACCCGGTCCGGACCGGGGCGCGTTCCAGATCGGCGGCGAGCGCTACCGCATGGATCCGGGCGTGACCGAGTACGTGCTGCTGGCCCGGCTCACCGCGGGCACCCGGCGCGACACCCGGCCGGTGTTCCTCTTCTGCGGCCAGCGGGCCATCACCAACCAGGCGGCCACCCGCTACCTCGCGCGCGAGCACGAGCGGCTGAGCCGCAAGTACGGCGGCAACTCCTTCGTCCTGCTGCTGAAGGTGGTCAACTCGCAGGCGTACGGCGCCGACGTGGTCGAACTGGTCGCGGACGTCACCCGGGCCGCGCAGGCACCGCTACCGGAGGCGGAGGCCGCACGCACCTCGCACCGGGCGACCTGAGCGGCGTTCCTTTGTCTGTGCGGGACGAGCACAACTCGTCCGGCGCGCAGCTGACCTTCCCCTCGCCTTCGGACGACCCGTCGTACCTGTTCGTCCCGCTGCGCGAGCAGTGATCTCCGGCTGCCGCCGGACGAGCCTGGCCCGTGTCACCTGCCACCCCCCTGCGGTTCCGGCGCCGCCCGGGTACTCCCCGACGGCACACACGAGCGAGGCATGCGTGAAGGGCAAAGCGTAGTCGAGGTTCGGCGCGATGGGGTTCGGCGGCGGCGGGCAACTGCGCACGACCGCCCGGAAAGCGGCAGCGACGGCGACCCGGCCGGGCCGTTCAGTCCTCGGCGACCTCGGCGTACAGCTGCGAGAGTTCGGGGACACCGCTCGCCGCCCAGTCCCGGCCGGGGCCGACGACCTCGACCTCGCGCCCCGAGGCAAGGCGGACGACGGGTTCGCCGTCGGGCCGGATCTCCCAGACGGCGCCGGGGACGGTGCGCACGACGACCGTGCCCAGGTACAGCCCGGCGTCGTTGCCCAGCCAGGGCAGTACTTCCGCGTCGTCGCGCCAGCGCGGGACCATCTGGTCCAGGGCCTCCAGGGAGGCCGGCGTGTCGTCGAGCCGGACGCCCGCCCCGGCCGCCTGGGAGCGGAGCAACTCGCATTCGGACAGCAGCGCGGCGATCGACTCGGGGTCGGCGGGGAGCACCGGGCCACCGCTTCGGCCGGGACCGCTCTCGTCGTGATCGCTCTTGTCGTTACCGCTCTTGTCGTTACCGCTCTTGTCGTGTCTGAGGCCCAGGAACGGAATGTTCATGGCCCCAGCCTGGCATCACACGTCGAGGTCGACCACTACCGGCGCGTGGTCGGACGCGCCCTTGCCCTTTCGTTCCTCGCGGTCGACGTAGGCGTCCTTGACGGCCTGGGCGAACGGCTCGTTGCCGTACACCAGGTCGATGCGCATGCCGCGGTTCTTCGGGAAGCACAGCTGGCGGTAGTCCCAGTACGTGAAGGGGTGCTCGTACTTCAGCGGGCGCGGGACGACGTCCGCGAGGCCCGCCTCGCGCAGGGAGGCGAGGGCGGCGCGCTCGGCGGGCGTGACGTGGGTGGAGCCCTCGAACGCGGCCCGGTCGTAGACGTCGTCGTCCGTCGGTGCCACGTTGTAGTCGCCGAGCACGGCGAAGGGCCGGCCGCCGGCCGCGTCGCCCGCGACGGCGGCCTTCAGCGCCTCGAACCACTGGAGCTTGTAGGCGTAGTGCGGGTGCTCGACCTCACGGCCGTTGGGCACGTACACCGACCAGACGCGGACCGGGCCGCAGGTCGCCGAGAGGGCGCGCGGCTCGGTCACGCCGTCGTAGCCCGGGTCGCCGGGCAGGCCCTTGACCACGTCCGTCAGCCCGACGCGGGAGAGCACCGCCACCCCGTTCCACCGGCCGGTCGCGTGCACCGCCGCCTCGTAGCCCAGCTCGCGCAGCTGCTCGAACGGGAACTGCTCCTCGGCGATCTTGGCCTCCTGGAGGCAGAGCACGTCGGTGCCGCTGCTCTCCAGCCAGGCGAGGAGCCGCGGGAGGCGGGCGGTGATCGAGTTCACGTTCCAGGTCGCGATGCGCATGCGTTCCAACCTACCCGGAGGGTGTGACAACCGGTCCCGCCCGCGGCCCGCCCCGGCCGCCGGGGCCCTCAGAGGTCGGCGGAGGCGCCGGGGGCCAGCCGCTGGTGGTCCGCGCCGCCCAGGGCGCCGATCTGGCGGTCGTAGATGGGGCGGGCGAGGTCGGTGAGCAGGGCGTCGTGCACGTCGTACGCGCGCTGCGGCCGGACCTCGCGGACGTAGTCGATGACCTCGGAGATCTTGTTCCAGGGGGCCATCACGGGGAGCATCAGGGTCCGCACCGGGCGGCCGGGGACGGTGAGGGCGTCGCCGGGGTGGAAGACCGTGCCGTCGTCGATCAGGTAGCCGACGTTCGTCACGCGCGGGATGTCCGGGTGGATCACGGCGTGCAGCTCGCCGTGGACCTGGACGTCGAAGCCGGCCGCGGTGAAGGCGTCACCGTGGCCGACGGTGTGGACCCGGCCGGGGAAGGCCGCCGTGAGCTGTCCGGCGACCGACTCCAGGGTCCAGAGCTCGGCCGCGGGCCGCGCCTCCAGGGCGGCCCGCAGCCGGCCTTCGTCGAAGTGGTCCGGGTGCTCGTGCGTGACGAGGATCGCGTCCGCGCCGGCGGCCGCGTCCTCCTCGCTGAACATGCCGGGGTCGATGACGAGGGTCCGGCCGTCCTTCTCCAGACGGACGCATGCGTGGGACTTCTTCGTGAGCCTCATGGTCGTCCATCCTGCCCCGCCCGGTGCCCGGAACGGGCCACCCAGCCTGGTGCTCCCGCCACCGGTCTGACGATCACCCGCACGGAGGCGGCAGCCGCACGCCTCGCCTCCCAGCGCTTCACTCCCCCGGGTTCGTCTCCTCCCGGATGACCTGCTGGGCCACCGTGAACGCGCGGCTGACCGCCGGGAGCCCGCAGTACACGGCGGCCTGGAGGAGCACCTCCTTGATCTCCTCCGGCGTGAGCCCGTTCCGCAACGCCGCGCGCGTGTGGGCGGCCAGCTCCTCCGCATGCCCGCCGGCGACGAGCGCGGTGAGCGCGACACAGCTGCGGGTACGGCGGTCCAGACCCGGCCGGTCCCAGATCTCGCCCCAGGCGTAGCGGGTGACGAACTCCTGGAAGTCGCCGGAGAACTCGTCGGCCCGCTCCAGCGCCCCGTCGACGTGGGCGTCGCCGAGGACCTCGCGGCGGATCTTCAGCCCGGTCTCGTACCGGTCGGAGGCCGCGGGGGGCTGGGGCTCCGCCGCGGCGGGCGCTATCTCGGCGATCGGCGCGGCCTGCGGCGGCGCGGCCAGGACCGGATTCACCGGGGTGGCCGGGAGCATCGTCTGACCGGTCTCCAGGGGCTGCTGCCAGGCGGTGGAGAAGTGCCGCACGAGCAGGTCGGTGACGGCGGCGGGCTGCTCGACCGGCACCAGGTGCGAGGCCCCGGGCACGACGGCGAGCCGGGCGTCCGGGATGCCGGCGACCAGGGTGCGGGCCTCGGCGGGGCCGGTGACACGGTCGTCGGAGCCGACCAGGACGAGGGTCGGTACGCCGACCCGGCCCAGCTCCTGCCGTACGTCGAACCCGGCCAGCGCCTCGCACGCGGCGATGTAGCAGCCGGGGTCGGTGGTGCGGACCATCTGCACGGCCCACTCGGTGATGGCGGGCTGCGCGGCGGCGAACCCGCCGGTGAACCAGCGGTCGGGAGAGGTCCGGGCGATCGGGTCCAGCCCGTTGGTCCGGACGACCACGCCGCGCTGGCGGAACTCGTCGGCCGTGCCGAACCGGGGCGAGGCGGCGACCAGGGCGAGGGAGGCGAGCCGCTCCGGGTGCCTGAGCGCCAGCTGGATGCCCACGGCACCGCCCAGCGCACAGCCGGCGTACCCGAACCGCTGCACGCCGAGCGCGTCCAGGGTGGCCAGCAGCTGCGCCGTCAACTCGGCGACGGACCCGGCCGGCCGCGCGGGTGCGCCGCCGTGCCCGGGCAGATCGAACCGGAAGACCCGCCACTGCCTCGTCAGCTCCGGGATCTGACGGTCCCACATGTGCCATGTGGTACCCAGTGAGGGACCCAGGATCAGGACCGGAGCGTCTTCTGGCCCGTCGAAGCGGTATTGCAGGGTGTTCGGGTTCGGGGGTGTCTCACTCACGCATACGACCCTCTCACGTCTCACGGACGCCCCTATAACAGGGGGACGCTGGATGCCGTCCTGACCAGGTTGAAGACCTCTCGGGCGGCATATCGCTCGAGGCATCGGATGATCTCGCGTCGGGTCTTGCCCTCCTGGGTGCGTGGTTCGTAGTACGCCTGGGTGCGCGAGTCGTGGCGCAGCCGGGTGAACACGGTGCGGTGCAGGACGGCGTTCGCCTGACGGTCGCCGCCGTAGTTGAGCCGGCGCGTGCTCCGACGGCCCGACGAATACTCGACGGGACTTACTCCGCAAAGGGCAGCAAAGGATGCCTCAGTGTTCAGCCGCTCTGGGTTGTCTCCCGTGGTGATCAGCAAGGTAACTGCGCTGTCCGGGCCGATGCCCACCGGTACGAGCAGCTGTGGGGCGTGGTGTTCGACGAGCTGGGTCAGGCGTCGGTTCGGCTCATTGATCTGCCCGGTGAGCTGTTCGATGCGCTGGGCGAGCATTCTCATGCTCATGTGGGTGGCCTGAGCTGGTTGATCGCCTGGGTGCGGGCCTTGACCGCGGAGTCCTTGGCGAGCTTGAAGATCCGGGCGCTGTGCACCGGACCGTCGCCGGACTTGGCCCGGGCCCGGGCGCGGCCACTGAGCACGGCCCGCGCTGCGGCCTGAGCGTCGAGCGGGTCCGACTTCCCCAGCAGACGGCGGGCCGACCGGTCGGGCCGGTTCACTTCGAACACCTGGATCTGCTGAGTCAGCAGGTAACGGGACAGGCCCTGTGGCTCGGTACCAGCAGTCGCCATCCCGCAACGGCAGTCGACAAGCCCGTGACTGGACACGTCGGTCATAGATCTGATGAGTCAGACCCCCGCCCGGGACGACACTGCGCAACCGTCCCATCGATCCCGGCACACCGGCACGAACCGACCACAGCCGCACGGCTTCATCCGAACCGGCGCTCAACCTGGCCGAGCGGGCTGACAACGAGTCAACTCTCCGTCTACTCGCGACCGGCACCCCGGGTTCGGTGGCGAACCTGCTAAGCGGCCTCGCCGATCCTTCGCGCGGCGACCCCCGCCCCGTCGTGGTGGATCGGTGTGTGGGCTCCTCGCAGCGACACACCGGAGCCGCCGCGCCGGACGGCCACGATCTCGGCCGTGATCGACAGCGCCGTCTCCTCCGGGGTCCGCGCGCCCAGATCGAGTCCGATGGGCGAGCGGAGGCGGGCCAGTTCGAGTTCGGTGACGCCGATCTGGCGGAGCCGTTCGTTGCGTTCCAGGTGGGTGCGGCGTGAACCCATGGCGCCGACGTACGCCACGGGCAGCTTCAGGGCCCTCTCCAGCAGGGGTACGTCGAACTTGGCGTCGTGGGTGAGGACGCAGAGCACCGCTCGTGAGTCGAGTTGCGTCGCCTCCAGGTAGCGGTGCGGCCAGGCCACGACGATCTCGTCCGCCTCGGGGAAGCGTTCCCTCGTCGCGAAGACGGGGCGGGCGTCGCACACCGTTACGTGGTAGCCGAGGAATTTCCCGGCCCTGACGAGCGCCGACGCGAAGTCGATCGCTCCGAAGACGATCAGGCGGGGGGCGGGAACGCTGGACTCGACGAGGAGCGTCACCGGCTGCCCGCAGCGCGAGCCGTCCTCGCCGATGACGACGCGACCGGTCCGACCGGCGTCCAACATGGCGTGGGCCTCGTCGGCGGCCACCCGGTCCAGGTCGGGGTGGCCGCCGAGAGCACCCTCGTACCGGCCGTCCGGGCGTACGAGGAGGGCGCGGCCGAGCAGTTCGGACGGCCCGTCGGTGACTCGGACCAGTGCCGCCGCCGACCCCTGTGCGGCGGCGGCACAGGCCGCGGCGAGCACCGCGCGGGTGGGCGAGCCGGCCAGGACCGGCGTGACGAGTATGTCGATGACGCCGCCGCAGGTCAGGCCGACGGCGAAGGCGTCCTCGTCGCTGTAGCCGAAGCTCTCCAGGGTGCTCTGGCCGTCGGCCAGGGCCTGCTGGCACAGTTCGTAGACCGCGCCCTCCACACATCCGCCGGAGACCGACCCGATGGCCTTGCCGTCGTTGTCGACGGCAAGGGCCGCGCCGGGTTGCCGGGGCGAGCTGCCGTTCGTGGCCACGACCGTGGCGACGGCGAACTCACGTCCCTGCCGGGCCCACCGGTCGAGGTCTTGGGCGATGTCCAGCATGGCGGTCTCCTTCGCTGGGGAATTCAGGGAATCAGGGGTGAGAGGAGGGAAAACGGAAGCGTGCGGCCGACCCATGAGGTGCAGTTGCTCCACGTCGAGCCGGCCCCCGATCGGGTGCGGGACGAATCACGTGATGCAGGTTGCGGTCAGAGTGCGGGCTCGCCCTGCTGTGCCTGCTGGTGCATCGCCAGCCAGACGCGGTCGCGGGTCACGGGCATCTCGGTGAAGCGGAGGCCCGTGGCGTCGTACAAGGCGTTGGCGAAGGCGGGGGCCACCGGGTTGAAGGGGCTCTCACTCATCGACTTGGCTCCGAGCGGGCCGGTCGAGTCGGAGGTCTCCATGAAGTGGACCTCGGTGCGCGGCATGTCGGCATACTGCGGGAGGCGGTACTGGCGGAAGGACGGCGTCGTCACCCTGCCGCGCTCGTCGAGCCGTACGGTCTCGAAGAGTGTCGCGCCCAGAGCCTGGGCGACGCCTCCTTCGACCTGGCCCCGGCACTGCAAGGGGTTCATGACCTTTCCCGCGTCGGCGGCGTGCACACTGCGCAGGATCCTCATCTCGCCCGTCTGCGGGTCGACCGCGATGCGGAAATACTGCGCGTTGAAGGCCACGGAGCGCGGGCTGCCGCCCCAGTAGCCGTCCGCGGTGAGCTCGGCCTGCGCTCCCTGCGCGTGTGCTGCCTCGTACAGCTCCTTCAGTGTGACCGAGCGGCCCGCGCAGTCGATCGCCTCCGCGCCGAGCTTGCACAGGTGGCGGGGCACCGCGGTGTACCGGGCCGCGCAGGTCTTCAGGCGTCCGGCCAGAGAGTCGGCGGCGAGCATCACCGCCTTGCCTGCCACGACGGTGCCGGCGGAGCCGAAGGCGCCGGTGTCGTGGCGTACGACGTCGGTGTCGGACTGGCGGATGGTGATCCGGTCCATGGTGGTGTTCAGGGCGCCCGCGGTGATCTGCTTGTGGACGGTGGTGGTGCCGTTGCCGAACTCGGCGGTTCCGACGGCGATGTCGTACGTGCCGTCGGCGAGAAGGGTGACGGTGGCGTCCGCGTAGTGTCCGTTCGGCGGGGCGGTGGCGATCATCGCCATGGCGGCACCCTGACCGGTGAGCCAGCCCTCCGGCACCTCTTCGGCGCTGTGGTCCTCCGCCATGGCGCCGCGGACGATGCTCAGGCACTGGTCGAGGCCGTAGGAGGCGATGTAGAGGTCCTCGTCGTGCCCGATCGGTGTGACCAGGTGGTCGCCGGGGCCGATGATGTTCTTCTCCCGGAAGGCCAGGGGGTCCATGCCCAGGCGTCGGGCCACCTCGTCCACGGCGGACTCGACGGCGAAGGTGACCTGACCGAGTCCGTAGCCGCGGAAGGCTCCTGAGGGGACGGTGTTGGTGTAGACGGCGTAGGCGTCGACCTTCTTGTGCGGCGCGCGGTAGACGGCGAAGGACTCGCCGACGCTGTGGAACATGACACCGGGGCCGTGGTTCCCGTACGCACCGGTGTTGCTGACCACCCGCATCTGGATGGCCGTGAGCGTGCCGTCGGCGCGGGCGCCGAGCTTGATCCGGATGGTGAACGGGTGTCGGGTGGTGGCGCCGTAGAACTGCTCGGCGCGGGTGTATTCGAGCTTGACCGGGCGGTGCAGCTTGAGTGCGGCCAGGACGGCTATGTCCTCGGTCAGCATCTCCTGCTTGCCGCCGAAGCCGCCGCCCACCCGGCCCGCGACCACCCGGACGTCGTCCTCGGCGAGGTCGTAGAGGGCGCACAGCGCGCGGCGGGTCAGGAACGGGGTCTGGGTGCTGGAGCGCACGGTCAGCCGCTCCCCGCTGCCGTCCTCCTTCGGCTCGAAGTAGGCGACGCAGCCGTGGGTTTCGAGGCTGGCGTGCTGCACGCGCTGGGTCTGGAAGGTCTCCTCGTAGACGACCGCTGCGTCGGCGAATCCGTCGTCCACGGAGCCGATCTCGCCGTGCACCTCACCGGCCACGTTGTTCTCGACGCGGGCGATCCGCTCCTGCGGGCCCTTGCCTGCGTGGATGACGGGTGCGCCGGGGCGCATGGCTTCCTCGGGATCGATGACGTAAGGGAGTTGCCCGTACGTCACCTCGATGCGCCGGCAGCCCTCCTCGGCGGCCTGCTCGCTGTCCGCGACGACGGCGGCCACGCGCTGGCCGACGTAGCGGACGACGTCGTCCAGCACGCGGGTGTCGTCGGGGTCCTCGGTGGGGTGCTCGTGCCGGGCGCTGGAGTAGAGCGTGGCGGGGGCGTCCTCGTGGGTGAGGACGGCGTGCACTCCGGGGACGCGCAGGGCGTCGGCAGTGTCGATGGCGAGGATGCGGGCGTGCGGGTGCGGGGAGCGCAGCAGCTTCATGTGCAGCAGCCCGGGCACCTCGACGTCGAAGGTGTAGCGGGCGGTGCCCGTCACGACCTGGGGTCCGGCCGGGGCGCCGAGGTTCTTGCCGACTGCCTTGCCCGCGCAGGGCCGTTCGGTGTGCTTGACGCCGCGGACGGCGTCCTCGATGGCGCGGTAGCCCGTGCAGCGGCAGAGGTTTCCCTTGAAGGCCCGCGGCAGGTCGTCGAGCTTGCCGTCGTCGTGGGCGCAGCCCTTCTCCTGTTCGAGGGCGGCCGTGGTCACCAGAAAGCCCGCGGTGCAGAACCCGCACTGAAATCCCTGCGCGTCGAGGAACTTCTGCTGTACGGGATGGAGTTCACCGTCCGGTGCCGCCAGCCCCTCCACGGTGGTGACCGACCGGCCCTTCGCGCGTACGGCCGGATAGAGACAGCTGTGCACCGGCTCGCCGTCGACGTGCACGGTGCAGGCCCCGCAGTCGCCGGCGTCACAGCCCTTCTTCACGCCGAACCAACCGCGTTCGCGCAGATAGGTGCGCAGACACTGCCCGGCACGGGGCTCCTTCTCGAAGGGCCGGCCGTTGACCCGCATGCTGAAGCTCATCGCGCACCGTCCAGGAGGAGTTCGTGACGGACCTGCTCGGCGAGGTGGAAGGCCATGTGCCGCCGCCACTCGGGCAGCCCGTGGATGTCGTCGAACCAGTCACCGTCGCCCACGGCCGAGGCGATCGCCCTGCGGAGCGCGGCCCGGCCGGGCGGCAGGGCGAACCAGAGACGGAACGGCCGGGTGGTGGCGGCCGTGATCGTCACGGTCAGCGATCCGTCCACCGGATCCAGCGTCCCGATGACAAGAGCGCCGGAACGCCCGAGGCCGTAGAGCGACACCTGCATGAAGGCCGTACGGCAGCGCAGCGAGCGGGCGGGAATCGTGACCGATCGCAGCAGTTCGCCCTCGGCCAGATCCTTGCGCCCGGCTCCGGTGACGAAGTCGGCCACCTTCACCTGACGAAGCGAGCCGTCCTGGGCCTGGAGCAGGCACGCGCCGTCGAGCGCCGCGGTGAGGGAGATCATCGGTCCTGCGGGCAGGCCGTTGCAGAGGTTGCCGCCCACGGTTGCCATGTTCCAGATCTTGAACGAGGCGAGGAAGGCCCGGCAGCACTGCTCGATGAGCGGCGCGGCCGCCGCGTCGAGCGTCCGACCGAACCGGGACAGTTGCGCGATCGTGCATGTGGCCGCGATCTCCAGCGAGCCGTCGGGGAGGGGCTGGAGCGGCTCCCAGCCCATCCGGCTCAGATCGACCAGCCGGCGCAGATGCGGCTGCGGTTCGGAGAAGAGGTACGTGCCGCCGCCGAGCCAGGCGTCACCCTGTCGCCAGGGCTCGTGACGGCTCGCGTCACGCACGTCGAGCACCGTGTTCAGATCCATGTCCCCGCCTCCGTCGGCCCCTGCTTGCCTCCTCAGTGAAGCTGCGCCCGGGACCGAAAACGACTGGTCCGCCACACGGAAAACCTCCAGCCGGACCGGCCATGTCCTGGTGGATCAACCAAGAGGTATTTCGCCCGTTCAGCCTCGCATTTACGATGTCCAGACCCATGTCTGCCTGGTGGGTGTGAGAAATGTGATGACCACCGGCGGCCGCACAAGGAGTAAGCAACATGCGCGTCGGAGATCTCCTCCAGATCGAGGCACTCGACCTCACCCATCTCTGGGGTGGCGAGAATCTGCTCGCCCAGGTGGTCAGCGGGGTGACCGCGACCGACCTGGAGGACCCGGCACGGTTCGTCCAGCCCGGCGAGATCGTGCTCAGTGGCCTGGTCTGGTGGAACGAGACGGACAGCCGGGTCAGGGCCGAGCGGTTCGTCTCAGCGCTGGCACAGGCCGGTGCCACGGCACTGCTCGCGGGCGAGGAGACCCACGGCGGCGTTCCCGCCGACATCGTCGACGCGTGTCGCGTACACGGCATCGCGCTCCTGGCGGTGTCGGCTCACACCAACTTCCGGGCCATCACCGAAGCCGTGTACCGGCGCCAGTGGGGCGAGCTGAGCCGCCGCCCGTCCGACCACTTCGCTCTGCCCGAAAACGTGCGCAACGACCTCGGCCGCCTCGTCGATCAAAACACCGGCGCCGACGAACTCCTGGCTCGTGCGCTCGCTCCCTTCGGTGCACCGCCGTGCTACGTGCTCACCAGCACCGGACGCACGATCGCCCGCACCGCTTCGGCTCCCCCGCTGTCAGCTGCGTGGGCGGTGGAGAGCCTGCGCAGACTCACCGGGGAGACGCTGCGTGTCCCGGCGGAGACGACCCCGTACGACGCCTGGTATCTCCATATGCCCCAGGGAGGCCAAGCGCCTCCGCGAGCGCTGCACGAGATAGCCGAGGTGATCGGACAGCACCGACACCATCACGACCGCACGTACGTGGTCCGGCGACGGGCCGGACAGGAGCTGATCGCCCTCGTCGACCTGGGCGACGCCGCGGCAACAGCGCTGGCGAACGCCCTCGAGTCCTGCGGACAGCTCGCCGAGGGACCCTGGCGGGTCGTGGCAACGACCACCGGCACGCGGCTCACGGGCGGTGGGGCCAAGCAAGCACTCAGGGAGGCGCTTCAGCACCTCCCCGCCACGGTCTTCGCCGTCGGCACGACGACGGATGCCGAGGCCGCCGCTGTCGTGCGCGCCAGGCCGGACGACACCCTCTGCCTCGACGAGCCGTGGTCCCTGCTCAACAGCTGCCGCCCGGAGACCCCCCTGTACGCCGGGGTCAGCGGCCTCGTCGCGGAGCCCACCGCACTCCATTCCGCTCTCATCCAGTCCCGCTACGCCCTCGCAGCCGCGCGGCACAGTTCCCCGGCGACCGGCCGCGTGGCCGGGATCGAGGATCTCGCCTCCCTGGAGTCACTCCTGGCGGGCGTCCCCACGGATGTGCGAAGAGCCTTCGGCCGCACGGCCCTCGGCCCGCTCGCCGACAGCGAGAGCGCCTCGCACCAGACTCTTCTGGAGACCTTGAAGGTCTTCCTCGCCCACAACTGCTCCTGGGTCCGCACCGCCAAGGCCCTGCACCTGCACATCAACACGGTCCACTACCGCATCGAACGCGTGCAGGCACTCACCGGGCGGGACCTCTCCCGCCTCGACCACAAACTCGACCTGCACGCCGCGCTCCTGTGCCGGTGAGCCATCAGTAGGCGGCCCTCGGCTCAAGGAGTGTCGATGTGCACGTTGGTGGACTTCACGCGCGCCGTGACGGTGACACCGACCTCGATGCCGAGTTCCTCGACGGACTCCCGGGTCACGAATGAGACGATGCGGTGCGGTCCCGACTGGACCTCGACCTGAGCGGAGACGTCGTCGAGCGTCACGCGGGTCACGATCCCCGCGAAGGCGTTGCGTACGGAGGTGACCGGGGAGCCCTCCGGCAACGGATGCGTCCCCGCTGCCCGTTCCTTCGCGAACGCGGTAAGGCTCGCTCCGTCGATCGCCCGGTTCCCCGGTCCTTGCCGGTCCATGCGCAGCCGACCGGAGTCGGCCCACCTCCGGACGGTCTCCGAACTCACGCCCAGCAGCCTCGCGGCCTGCCCAATGCTGTACGACGGCACAACGCGAACTCTAGGTCAGGCTACGACGCCGGCACCCGCACGGTCTTCCGTCACGGGCGGGCAAGTGCAGCCCTGTCCGGGGGGATCGGCCGGACAGGGCTGCGAGGCTCAGGTCACCTGCACTGGCCGGTGTGCGGCCCGTTGACGGTGTTGCCCGACTGCTGCAGGGTGGGTGAGTTGCCCGCGCAGCGCAGCGGCGCGCCGACCTGGTTGCCCTCGAACGCCGGGACGAGGTTTTCGGGCAGCAGGCCGCTGCCACTGTTGTCGTTGATCCTCACCGGCGCCGACATCGTGTTGGACGAAACCTCGAGGCCGCCAATGTTGCCGTCGAGGGTCAGCGGGGCCTTGAAGGCGCTGCCCGCGCAGTCCGTCTGCTCACCGTCGCCCAGCAGCACCAAGCCGCTGGTGCCCACGAGGGTCACCGGCCCGTGGAGGGTCGAGTGGCAGATCGTGACGGCGAGGGCGCCGTCCGAGGCCAAGGGGCCGTTGATCTGTGCACCCGAAACTGCCAGCGCTCCGCCGGGCCGCACGTGCACAGGGCCGTTCTGCGTGGCGCCGGGGGCGATGCACAGCGACTGGTCGGCGGCCACGGTCAGCGGGCCGTCGTGGTCCCTGATGCAGGGCTGGGTGAAGCCGATGGTGAGGTCGGTGGGCGCGGCCGTGGCGCCGGCCGTGAAGGTGGGGTCGCCGCCGTAGGTGGCGGTGATCCTGTGTGTCCCGGGCTGGAACTTGCCGGTCGTGAAGGTCGCCCTTCCGTCATCGAGCGGCACGGTCGCCAAGGCGGTCGTCCCGTCCGAGAAGGTGACCGACCCGGTCGGGGTGTCCGCGCCCGGGTCGGCCGAGGCCACGGTGGCCGTCACGCTGACGGCGTGGCCGAACAGCGGGGCGGCGGTGTCTGTGCTGAGCGTGACCGACGCCCCGTACCGGAACGTGACGATCGCCTTGCCGTTGCCGTGGTTGACGCCCTGGAGGAGCGAGACGTCGGTCGCCGACGGATCCGCGTAGCTGCTGCCGCCGCCACCGCCCGCACCGGGGAAGTAGCCGGGGTTGCCGCCGCCGGAGCCACCGCCACCGCCGTGCCAGCCGCCACCGCCGCCGCCACCGCCGGGACCGCCCGCGCCGCCGTTGCCACCGGTGCCGCCGCTGCCGGGATCGGGCTCGCTGGTGATGGGGTCCAGGTCGATGCCCGGGGTGCCGGGACCGCCGTACAAGGTGTTGGGGTTGCCGTGACCGGGCGCGGTCTGGGTGGCGCCGCCACCGGCCAGGCCGGAGCCCAGCGGGCCGTTGCTCTGGCGTCCGTCCTGGCCGACGAGACCGCCGCCGGCGCCGCCTTGCAGCATGGGGCCGCCGTTGCCCGCGCCACCGCCTCCGCCGGCCACCAGGACACGGTCGGAGCCGCCGAAGGCGCCGACCCGCACGTCCGAACCGCCGCCGCCCGAACCGCCGCCGCCGTGCGCGCCGCCACCGCCACGCCCGTGGCCGGTGCCACCGGGACGAGCGAACTCACCGTGCCGGGACGAACCGGGAGTGCCGGCCGCGCCGACGGTGAACTCGAGGGTCTGACCTGGGGTCGCCGGCAGGATGGCGCGGGTCTCGCCACCGAGACCGCCGGGCGCGCCGGAGATCGCCGGGTGCGGGTCGATGTATCCCGCCGCGCTGCCGCCCTCGCCGCCGAACAGGTCGACGTGAACCGCGCTCACGCCGTCCGGGACGGTGAAGGTGTCGGTGCCCACCAAGTCGTAGGTGCACGTGGGCTGCGGGGAGATGGTGAAGACGCCGCTGGTGCCGCAGGGCCCGGCCCCGCTCGCCGCGGCGGCGGTGGCCGCGGTGAGGGGCACGAAGGCGGCGGCGACGAGGCCGGTGGTGCCGGCCACCGCCATCACCCTGGATCTGAACATGGTCCGACGGGAGGTCGGGTTGCTGTCTCTCGGGGGTGTTGACACTGTTTCTCCGGCCCTGTGGGCAGCTGGGAGGGGCGAACGGGTGCTCCGCAGGCGGGCCCCGCCCGCCTGCGGAGCGGGCTCAACCGGCGCGTCAGACGCCGTCGTCGGCACAGAGCGCCCAGACGTCCGAGAAGGTGTTGGCGGAACCGGCACCGCCGGTGTGGGTGGAGGCGGTCCAGTAAGCGGCCGACGTCGTCCCGTCGTTGACCGGGTTGCCGCTGTTGTCGCTGGGGAAGCTGCCGTTGAGGTGGTCGCCGCCCGAGCCCGGCGCGCTGAAGTCGGTCGTCGTGACGCCGCCCCCGCTGATGGCCGCGCCGCCGCTGACCAGGTTGCCGTCGGTGCCGCATCCCACGGTCACGCTCTGGCCCGTGGTGGCCGAGGTCGGGCCGCTCACCTCGCTGTGGTGGACCTTCACGGTGACGCCGCTGACGTTGATGCCGCTGCCGCTGCAGATCGCGTACGCGTACGTGGTGTTGGTGGTGCCGCCACCGCCGCCGTTGAAGCCTTCCGCCGTCCAGGAGTCGGGGTTGGTCTCTCCGTCGGCCGCGGCCTTCAGGCCGTAGTCGTGGGCGGAGTTGTGGAAGGTGGGGAAGCTCCCGATCGGCTTGAGGCTGCCGACGTCGGCCGGAGTGGTGCGAGCGCCGCCACCGAGCAGCACGGTGTTGGCCGGACAGGTCGCCGTGACCGCGAGTGGGGACGCCGCGCTGGTCGGCCCGGCGGCCTTGTTCATGACGACCTGGGTGTGGCTGATCAGGTTGCTGGTGAAGCACACCGCGTACGGGGTGGAGGAGAACGAGCTGTTCACCGCGCCGCCGCTGCCGCCTATGCCGAGCCAGTGGGTGTTGTCGGTGCCGACGACACCGGCGGTGCCGGTGTACTCGGTGGAGCCGTCGGAGCTGGGCCCGGTGCCGTTCACGTGATTGCCGTTGGACGACGTACCGGTACCGATGGCCTGGTCGATGCCACCCCCGGAGACCAGACCGCTGCTGCAGTCCGCGTGGGTGGATATCTCGGAGAAGGTGCTGGCGGGGCCGACCGTGGCGCCGGGGGTCTTCACGGTCACGCTCACGGTGTTGGCGTACGCGGCCCCGGGCACAGCCAGGACCAGCAGGGCGCCCATCACCATCCCCTTGCCGGCCACCAGGCGCGACACGAGTGTGGTCTTCATCGGAACCTTCCTCTCTGATTGCAGCGCTGCGCACACGGCGGGTCCAGCGCGGGGGAATGCCGTGCAGGAGAAGAGCCGACCGCTTCGGGGAGAGCGGCAGGCACGGGTCCGGAGGCGGCTGAGAGGCCACGACGGCGGGAAACGGGACCCGTACGGGCCGGCACTCAACGCGGCTCGCAGATGCGGACAGTAACAGTCCGACAGGTCTGCATCTACGGGCGAATTGCACATGATGGGTTGGCAGATGCTACATGTGACGACCATTCGGCCTCGAGCCTGCGATCCCTCGCCTCTACGGGGTCAGGGCGGGGCAGGCTACAGCTGGGTGCACCGCGCCGGCCGGCAACGGCAGTCGGCAGGCGTCGGCCAGCAGCAGACGTGCGAGGCGGGCGCGGCCTTCTCGCACGGTGGCCGTCAGCATCGCCTGAGTGAGGTCCGCGCCGAGCACGACGCCTTGGTCACCCACCGAGGTATGCAGCGCCGGCAGCGCCCGGCCGCTGCCGCAGCCCACGTCCAGCGCGCATTGTCCCGGGCGCAGTCCCATGCGGGCCACCGCCGCCGCGTACATGGGGTTGTCCGCGGCGATGCGCTCCTCCCAGGCGGTCGCCCGCGGCGTGAAGAAGGTGCGGGTCGCCGTGCGAGCCGAGCGCTCGACGACGAGGGCGGCGAAGCGGGCGAACACGCGGTCGCGGTGCGGTGCCTGCTCGGCCGGCTCCGTCGGGGCTGATTCGACGAGGCCGGGTGCTGTTGCCGCGTCGTCCGGGAACTCTGCGGCCAAGGCGTCGACGGCTGACTTGTCCGCCTCCAGGTGGAACCGCGGGCCCCACGCCGAGCCTCCGATCCGGAACGCCTGGACCGGGCCGCCATCGCTGGTGGCCAGCAGGATGGCTCCGGGCGGCAGTTCCATGGTGTCAGTGTGCCGGTGCAGGACGCGGAGCCGTTCGGGTGTGTCGGCGAAGAGCGGGTCGGTGTGCGCGGCCCGGGAGGTCCGGACCTCGCCCCAGCCGATCGGAGCGTCGTCGCCGACGTGGACTGTTCCGCCCGCCGCGGAGGCGAGTAGTTGCGCGCCCAGGCGCACCCCGAGCAGCGGTACCTCGGCCTCCAGTGCCGCTCGCAGCAGCGCCAGCTCCGCCGTGCGGCCGGGGAAGTCGTCGTACGCCGCCATCGGCCCGCCCATCGCCACCAGGGCGACCACGTCGGCGAGCGTGTCCGGTACGTCGTCTCCCGCCCACGGCCGGCACACCCGCACCGGTAGTCCGGCGGTCTCCAGCGCCGTGGCGACGGCGTACGGGCCCTCCGGCGCGGTGAGCTCCAGGACGAGGACGTGCGCGGCCTGTGCCGTGCTCACCAGGTTCCGTTCTTCGCGGGGTAGCCGCCGTCCACCCGTATCGCGTCGATGCCGCTGATGTGACGTGCCCCGCAGCGGTCCTGGGGCAGCACCAGCTGTGGGCCGACTCGGTCGAGCGGGGTGCCGTCGAGGGTGACCCCGAGCAGGACAGGAGCGCAACCGAAGTCCGGGTCGATCTCCGCCCAGGACAGCACCGCATGGTGGCCGTCCGCGCCTCTTACGGCGATCAGGAAACGCAGTCGGTCCTTGCGGCGGGCAGGGTCGAAGGCCGGGCCGGCGTCCGTGAGGACATCGTGCAGGAGCGGTCCGGTGAAGCGGTGGTGCTGGATGCCGCTGGTGGCGCATTCGAACGCGACGTCGGCCCGGTGCTGGGGCCAGGCGAGAAGATCGGACACCGTCAACCGGGCCGGACGGGCCAGATCACCGGTGAGGACGACTTCCGCCATCTGCCCAGTGGCCGTACCGACAGCTGTGAGGGACTCACTCACGGGTTACCACCTCCCGCAGGACCGTACCCGGACGCCCGACATGTACAAACGCATATGCCATGCCTTTGGGTGCAGCATCCAGCTCGTGCGAAGGAACAGGAGACTTTTCCCTCGCATCTGCGGCAGTATGCTCAAGCGCATGCACAGCTACCGGATCGGGGACGCGGCCGCCTTACTCGACGGCAGCACCGAGACCGTGAGGCGCCTGGTCGACGGCGGGAAACTGACCGCCGGACGCGACGAACCGGGCCGCCGGACCATCCCCGGGCCGGCCCTCGCGGCCTGCGCCGGGAACTGCACCGGGCGGCGCGGGAGTCCACCGGCTCCTCGGCCCGCAATCGGTTCTCCGGCATCGTCACCGACGTGATCCTCGGCGACGTGTCGGCCCAGGTGGAGATCCAGGCCGGACCGTTCCGGGTGGTTGCCATGGTCAGCCGCGAGTCGGCTGAAGAGTTGCGGCTGGAGCCCGGTGCTCCGGCAGTTGCCGTGATCAAGTCGACCAACGTGGTCGGCGAGAGACCGTAGACGAGTCCGTTCAGGACCCTGAGGGAGTAGACCCGTGATGACCCGTTCCGCGCGCCGGACCCGCCACATGCTCAAGGTGACCGGCGTAGGCGCTGCCGCCCTGCTGGCCTTGAGCGCCTGCTCCTCCTCCTCGGACTCTTCGCCCTCGAAGGCCGACACGTCGGCGTCCTCGTCGCCGAAGCTGTCCGGCACGGTGACGGTCTTCGCAGCCGCCTCACTCAAGGAAAGCTTCACGACCCTGGGCAAGGAGTTCGAGCAGGCCCACCCGGGCACCAAGGTCGCCTTCAACTTCGGCGGCAGCGACACCCTCGCCGCGAGCATCACCGGTGGCGCCCCGGCGGACGTCTTCGCCTCCGCCAGCCCCAAGACGATGAAGATCGTGACGGACAAGGGCGACGCGGCCGGCACCCCGGCCACCTTCGTACGCAACCAGCTGGAGATCGCCACCCTGCCGGGCAACCCTGCCAAGATCTCCTCCCTGAAGGACCTCGACAAGCCCGGTCTGAAGGTCGTTCTCTGCGACAAGAGCGTGCCCTGCGGCGCCGCCGCCCAGAAGGCCCTGGCCGCCAGTAACCTCAAGCTCACCCCGGTCTCCTACGAGCAGGACGTCAAGAGCGCCCTGAACAAGGTGGAACTGAAGGAGGCCGACGCCGCGGTCGTCTACAAGACCGACGTGCACGCCGCGGGCGACAAGGTGCAGGGCGTGGAGTTCCCCGAGTCCGCCAAGGCGATCAACGCCTACCCGATCGCCCTGCTCAAGAACGCCCCCGACGCCCCGGCCGCCAAGGCGTTCATCGCGCTCGTGCGGTCCCCCGAGGGCCAGAAGGTCCTGAGCCAGGCCGGATTCCTCAAGCCCTGACCCCGCTCCGCAGGCTTGGTGCCGCGGCCGACACCCACACGGACGGGCCGCGGCGTCACCGCGGCCGGGCGCCCCGCTCGCGTCGACCGCACCTGGGCCCTCAACACCTTGCACCGGTCGAGCCGGAGTTCCGGCAAGCGGCGAGGCCACGTGTGCACACCCGGTTGCGCCGCCCGCAAGCGGACCGCCGGAAAGAAGGAAGAAGAGGGACGGCACGATGGCAGGACCCGACTGGATGGACGAGCGACTGCGAGCTCTGGGGCTGGTGGAGGTGCAGCACATGGCTCAAGCCCTGTTCGCCGACGTCATGGCCCGCAACGTCATCGCACCGGGCAACAGTGAACGCGAGACCGGCTACTGGATAGGCGACCTGGCACGGCAGGCGTTCGGCGCGGCCGCACGACGGACCAAGCCGGTCGTCCGCTCCGGCCCCCACACACTGCTCCCGCACGAACAAGAGGCGCCGGACCGCGTCATCGGCGAGGACGACATCGTCATCGCCGACCTCCGCCCCGTACTCGCCGGATACCAGACGCAGTTTGCCCGCACACTCGCGTTCGGCGACGACCCGCGCAAGCGCGCTCTCGTCGATGCCCTGCCGAAGTTGTTCGCCGCCGGCCGCGAGGCGTTCTACGCGAACTCCGGTATCACCGGCAGGCAACTGCACACCGAGGTTCAGGCCGGCACCACCAAAGCGGGCTGGACGCCCGGCGGATGGCATGTCGGCCGCCTGGTCGGAGCAACCTCGGACGCCCCTACCCATACGCGGCGGGTAAGTTCATTTCTCTGCTCGGACCACGACCAACCTCTCCGCCGCACCGTGGAAGGAGGGTGGCAGGCCCACTGGATGCTGGAGATCCACCTGGTGGACGAACACCGGGGTTTCGGCGGTTCCCACAAGGGGCTCCTGGACCTCGCATGACGCCCCTCACAGTCTGCCGGACGTCACGACAGGTGGTTTCGTTCTCGCTATCGATCACACACGCCTCGCAGCGAGAGCGCACCACGAACTCGGCGCCACCGGGCTGTGTTCAGCGGACCTGGGCGTGGCTGCAGCCGCATGCTCACAGACGGCCTCCGGTCACTTCAGGGAGACGAACAGGCGCTGACCGGGCGCCCGTTCGGGAAAATGTGCGGCTCCAGCCCACTGTCACTGATGTTCTTGCGGTGATCCATTGACCCGGACCGAGGCGCCCGGATAGAAAGATCACGATCAGGACCGCGATCACACGTCCGGTCCGTCCAGCTCTGCCGGGGGATTTTCGTTTTGCCGTACACAGATGCACTTCGTCCTGCCCGCGTCCTCGTGGTCGAACCCGCCTCTTCCGGGGGCGCCACCCTGATCGGCGTCGCGGCCGAGATGGGACTGCGGGTCGTCGTCGCCACCGCCGACTCCGGCGACCGCCGGCTCTCCGACGCCGTGCGCGCGGCGGCCCACTCGGTGCTGACGGTGGAGACCAACGACCAGGCCGCTCTCGAAGCGGCCGTGCTCGCAGCGCACCGGGCCGAACCGTTCGAGGCGGTGCTGCCGGGCTCCGACATCTATGTGACGGCGACCGCGCGCGTCGCCGCGGCGCTGGATCTGCCCGGCCTGCCCCTGGCGACCGTCGACCGGGTCCGGGACAAGAGCGTCATGCGGGCCGCGGTGGCGGAGGCCGGGCTGCGCACCCCGCGCTTCGCCCAGGCGACCGACGACGCCGAACTGCGCGCCGCGGCCGAGCTGGTCGGCTTCCCCTGCGTGCTGAAGCCGGTCGCCTGCTCCGGCAGCATCCACGTCAGCCGCGCCGACGATTTCGACGGGCTCTCCGCCGCGTTCCGGCGGCTCGTGACCGACCCGGAGCCCGACATGGGCAAGCTGCACGAGCACCGGGTGCTCGTCGAGGAGTACGTCCAGGGGCCGGAGTTCAGCGCCGACGGCTACGTCCTGGAGAGCGGCGAGGTCACCGTCGTCGCCCTGAGCCGCACACTGCTCGGCCCCGAGCCCGACTTCGTGGAGCTGGGCCACCTCACCCCGGCGCTCGTCGACGACGCCACCCTGAAGGGCGTCGAGGCGTACGTCGGCGACGTCGTCCGTGCCGTCGGCATCACCAGCGGCCCCTTCCACTGCGAACTGCGCCTGGCCGCCGACGGTCCGGTGCTCATCGAGATCGGCGCCCGGCTTCCGGGCGACCGGATCGTGGAGCTGCTGCGGCTCGTGACCGGCGTCAGCCTGCCCCGGGTGGCCGTCGCCATCGCGCTCGGCGTCGGGCTGGAGGCGGCCGGGGCCTTCGCGCGGCCGCAGGCCGGGAGCGCCGGCATCCGCTTCTTCTCCGCCGGGGGCCGCTCCTCCTACCGTGAGCTCACCGGGTGGCCGGAGCTGGAGGCTCTGCCGGAAGTCAGCGAGACCGCCGTGTACTTCGCGCCGGGCGAGACTATCCCGGGCGTGGAGGACTGCCGTTCGCGCCTCGGTCACGCCCTGTTCACGGCCGACTCGCCGCAGGGCGCCCTCGACCGGTGGCAGGCGCTCGGCGACCTCGTCGTCCCGGCCTGACCCCCGGCGGATCCCACCATGAACGCACACATACTCGACTACGCGGCCGTCGGCGTCGGACCCGCGAACATGAGCCTCGCCGCGCTCGCGCATCCCGTCGAAGGGCTGCGCGGCGCCCACCTGGAGCGCCGGGAGAGCTTCTCCTGGCACCCCGGACTGCTGCTGCCCGAGGCCACCCTCCAGGTCTCGCTGCTCAAAGACCTGGTGACGCTGGTCGATCCGACCAGCCCCTTCTCCTTCCTGTCGTTCCTCGCGAGCGAGGGCCGGCTCTACCGGTTCCTGGCCGCGGACTTCCCGGCCGTTCTGCGCGCCGAGTTCAACCAGTACCTCCAGTGGGTCGCCGGGCGGCTGCCGAGCCTGACGTTCGGGGCGGACGTGCACAGCGTGGACTTCCACGACGGGGCCTTCCACCTGCGCACCAAGGAGCGTGAGGTGACGGCGCGTCACCTCGTGCTCGGCACCGGGCTCACCCCGTCCGTCCCCGCGCCGTTCCGTCCCTTCCTCGGCCCCACCGTCTTCCACTCCGGGGAGTTCCTGCTGCGGGCCCCCGACGTGGCCGGACGACGGGTCGTCGTGGTCGGCGGCGGCCAGAGCGGCGCGGAGATCGTGCGCCACCTGGCGGCCGGCGCGGCCTCCCCCGAGAGCGTCACCTGGGTCAGCCGGCGCTCGTCGTTCCTGCCGATGGACGACTCGCCCTTCGCCAACGACCTCTACACACCCGACTACGTACGACGCTTCCACGCGCTGCCCGCCGGCGACAAGGCGCGGCTCCTGGAGCGGCAGAAGTACACCAGCGACGGCATCGACCTCCAAGTCCTCCAGGACATCTACCGGTTGAGCTACCGCGACGAGTTCGTCGAGGACCGTCCCGGCAGGCTGCGCTTCCTGCCGGACTGCGCGGTCACGGCGATCGAGGGCGGCCCCGACGAGTGGAAGCTCGTCGTCGAGTCCCCGGGCCCGGACGCGCCCGCCGTGCTCGCCGCCGACCTCGTGGTCCTGAGCACCGGATACACCTACGCGCTGCCGGACTTCATGGCTCCGCTGGACGCGCGGCTGCATCGGGAGGGCGGGACGCTCGTCGTCGGCGACGACTTCTCTCTCGCCTGGGACGGGCCTGCGGAGAACCGGATCTACCTTCAGAACGGCGCCCGGCACGCCTGGGGCGTCGCCGATCCCAACCTCAGCCTGCTCGCCTGGCGCAGCGCGGTCATTCTCAACAGCATGCTGGGCGAGACGAGGTATCCGGTATGACTGCCCGCCAGGTGCAGCAGTTCCAGGCCGAGGCGGCCGGTGCCCTGGTCCCCTTCGGTCCGACCGAGGTGGAACCCGACGGAGTGACCGTCGCCGAGGCGGACTTCGCCCGTTCGGTCTTCCCCGACGTGCCGTTCGAGGCGGCCCGCTTCACCGTGCCGACGGGCGGGACCAGTTCGCCCGACAGTCACGCGGTCCAGGAGATCTGGGTGGTCCACGCCGGATCCGGCACCCTGGAGGTGGACGGTGAACGGTCGCTCGTCGGGCCCGGCTCCGTGGTGGGCTTCGCCTCGCGGGCCGTCCACGAGATCTTCGCCGACCAGGGCGAGGAACTGGTCGTCTACTCCTTCTGGTGGTCGGCGCCCGATGAGTGAGCGCACCACCGGGACCGGCGAGGCGCCCCACTACGACCTCGCCGTCGTCGGCGCGGGCGCGGTCGGCGCCCTCGCCGCGTACTACGCCGTGCGCCGGGACCCGGGCCGCCGCGTCGCCGTGATCACTCACGCAGGACGGGGGACGGGCGCGACCCGGCTCTCGGCCGGGTTCGACACGCCCACGGGGCACAACCCGGCCCAGCGCGCCCTGGCCGCCCGCAGCACCGCGCTCTTCGACGGCCTCGCCACCGCACTCGGCGACGCCGGGCGCGCACCGGTCGACGTCCGGTGGCTGGTGACGCGCGAGAACACGGCCGCGCTCGACGCGACCATGGCCGACGGCGGCCGCACCCGCCCGGTCACCGGGGAGCAGCGGACCCTGCTCGACCGGACGTTCCCCGGGCTCGCCCACGGCGACGACCAAGCCCTGCTGGCTACGGCGCCCATGACGGTCGGTCGGCCGCAATGGCTCGCCGACCGGCTTCTGGACGAGGTCCTCGGCCGCCCGGGCAACCTCCTCTTGGAGGGCTTGCGGGTCACCGACGTACGCCGTGCGGGCGGGCGCGTCGAGCTGGTCGCCGCCGACGGCAGCCGGATCACGGCAGCCAAGGCGGTCCTCGCGCCCGGCCCCTGGGCCCTCGACGGCCCGGTGGCGGCCGCGGCCCGCGCGCGCGGGGCCCGGGTCAAGAAGGTGGTGGCCTTCCACGTCATGGTGCCGCCCCCGCCGGGCGCCCCGGCACTCGTCCTGGAGGACGCCGACGCCTTCCTGCTGCCCGACCGCCCCGGTGGCCGCTGGATCTTCAGCATCACCTCGCCGGACTGGGACCGCGGCCCCGGCGAACCGCTCGCCGTCGACACCCGCGACCGGGAACTCGCCCTGGCCCTGCTCGCCCGGCACGTACCGGGATTCCTGCCGCACCTGCTCGGCGGCCGGGTCTTCAGCGACTGCTTCACCCCCGGCCATGTGCCGGTCGTGGACACCGTCGGCGGCGCCGACGTGGTCATGGCCATCGGCGGCTCGGGTTCCGGCTACCGACTCGCCCCGGCCATGGCCGAGGACGCACTGGACCTGCTCGACGGGAGACCACGGACATGAGCCTGCTGACCGGGGACACGCACACCCCCCGGCACTACCTCCTGGTGCCGCCCGAGGCCACGCCCAACGGCCCCCTGCACCTCGGCCACATCGGCGGCCCCTTCCTGTGGTCGGACATGATCGCGCGGCATCTGCGGGTCCGGGGCGACCTGCCGTTGGTGATCACAGGCAGCGATGTGTACGAGTCGTACGTGACGCTGAGGGCGCACGCGGAGGACTCCACGCCCGGTGAGGTCGCCGCCCGCTACGGCCGTCGCATCCAGGACGACCTGGCCGCGCTGCGCATCGGCGTCGACGCGTTCATCGTCCCCGACCAGCAGCCCTGGCGAGAGCAGTTCGAGCAGGAGGTCACCGCCTCCGTCGAGCGACTGACGGCCCGGGGCGCGGTGCTGACGCGCACCGAGCGGGTGCCCCACTGCGCGGCGTCGGACCGCTGGGTGGTGGGCGGCTGGCTCCAGGGCCGCTGCCCCGACTGCGGTGCGGGCATCGCCAGTTACTTCTGCGAGGAGTGCGGTGCGCACTTCCTGCCCGAGTCGGTCGTCGAGCCGCGCCCCCTGCTCGACGAGGGGCCGCTGACCTGGCGGGAGATCTCCAGTCTCTTCCTGCGGCTGCCGGACCGCGACCTCCTGGACACCACACTGGCAGGGCTGGGCGTCGCCGACCGCTACCGGGCGACCGTGGCGCGCTTCCTGGAGCGCGACGGCCTGACCGTACGGCTGAGCGCCCCGCAGACGTGGGGCCTTCCGCTGCCCGCGTCCGAGCCGGACGTGCCGCGCGCCCTCTTCCCGTACGCCGGGATCTTCATGTTCGCGCGCCTCGCCGGCGCCGTCCACGGCCGGCTCTCCGGCACCGGCGTGAACGCCTTCGACCCGGACTCCGGGGTCACCACCATCACCACGCTGGGGATCGACAACGTGATCCCCACCCTGGTCTCGATCGTCGGCACCAGCCTGCTGTACGGCGACATGAAGCCGTACGACCGGTGCTTGATCAACAACTTCTACCGGCTGGCCGGGCGGAAGTTCTCCACCAGCGCCCGGCACGCCATCTGGGCGGCGGACATCGCCGCGTCGCCCGCCATCGGCGTGGACACCGTCCGCTATCACCTCGCCGGCGCCGATCTGGAGTCCGGGCCGGCCGGCTTCGAGCCGGCGGACTTCCTGCGGACCGCGAACGCCACGCTCGCCGACGGCCTCGGCAAGCGGATCGACGCCGCCTGGGGCCGGCTGCCCGACGGGCCGCCGCAGGCGCCCGCCCCGGCGGTGGCCCGCCTTCTGGAATCCCTGCTCGCCGAGCAGTCCGCGGCGTTGGACGGCACCCGTGTCTCGACCCCGCGCGCGGTCGCGGCGCTCGACCGCTGGTGCGCCGACGACGCGGTCGCCCACGCGGCCGATGACGGCGCCTACTGGTGGCTCAAGGGCCTGTCCCTGCTGGCGTTCCCGGTGATGCCAGACCTCGCCCAGCTTCTCTGGCAGCGCCTCGGCGGCACCGGAGAGCCGCGCGCGGCGGGCTTCCTCGCCAGGACCCCGGCCCACCGGGACCGGCCCGCGCCCGGCTTCGGCCGGGTGAGCGCCGCCGATCTGGACGCCTGCCTGCCCGACACCCTGCGACCGGGAGCGGACGCGTGAGAGACCGGACCACCCCGCTGTACGTCGTCCTCAACCGCTCCGGCGACGAGTTCGGCGAGTACCACCGCTTCCTCGACGGCCACCCCTGCCGGACGGTGTACGTCACGACGCCCGGCGGCCTGCCGGCGCTCGACCGGGACGGGGCGACCGAGGTCCATGTGCCCGACAGCCTCGCCCACGACGACCTGCTGCCCCTCCTACGGGAGATCGCGGACCGGCACGGCACACCCGAGGCCGTCTTCGGCCAGTCCGAGTACGACATCCTGACGGCCGCCCGGCTCTCTGCGGCACTCGGCGTCCCCGGCGGCTACGGTCCGGGCCTCGTCGAGCGGTTCAAGGACAAGCCGGCCATGAAGAGCGTGGTGGGCGCGGCCGGACTGCGGGTTCCGCGTTTCCGGCGCCTCGACGACGCGCCCACAGCGGAGGCGGTCCTCGACGCCCTCGGCGGTCTGCCCCTGGTCCTCAAGCCGCGCGCCGCGGCGGGCTCCCAGGGAGTCACGGTCGTCCGCAGCGCAGGCGAACTGCGCGAGGCACTCAAGGGCGTCGACCCCGAGACGTACGAGTGCGAGGAGTACGTCGACGGGGACATCTTCCACGTCGACGGCGTCCGCCGCTCCGGCCGCCTCCACTTCGTGACCGCTTCCCAGTACGTGAACACCTGCCTGGACTACGCGCACGGCCGCCCGCTCGGCTCGGTCCTGCTGGACCCGGGCGCCGAGCAGGACGAGCTCACCACGTTCGCCGACCGGTGTCTGGGGGCGCTCGGGCTGCGCGACGGCGCGTTCCACCTGGAAGCGATCCGGCGTCCGGGGGGCGAGCTGGTGTTCCTGGAGGTCGGGCTGCGGCCGGGCGGCGCGCAGGTGCCGTTCCTGCACGTCGACCTGTACGGCATCGACCTGTTCGCCGAGGCGTTCCGGGCGGCCCTGGGCCTGCCCCCGCTGTGGCAGCCGTCCGAACCGGCCGGGCCCCGGACCGGCGGCTGGCTCATCTACCCCGCTCCGCGCGAGCTGCCCGCACGGGTCGTCGCGCGGACCTCACCGAGAGCGGCCGTCCCCGAGGTCCACCACGAGGAACTGCCCGCGATCGGGCAGATCATCACCGGGCCCGGCAGTTACGACGAGGGCTGCGGGATCTTCCGGTTCCGGGGGCGGAGCGCCGCCGGGGTGCGGGCCGCCGTGCTCAAGGCGATGGAGGTGTACGGGCTGCGGACCGAGCGAGCCCGAGAGTCGGAGCGGGCCGAGGGAGCGGGGTCGCGTGGCTGAGGCGCGCCGGTACGGCGCCGTGCCGCGCGCCTGGTTGCGGGAGACCCTGCCGGCCGCCGGGAACGCGCGCGGGCTCGGCGTCCTGACGCTCATCCAGTCCCTGGGGCTTGGGGTGTTCCTCACCTCCAGCGCCGTGTTCTTCACCCGGACCGTGGGCATCCCCGCCCAGCGCGTCGGCCTCGCCCTGTCGGTCGCCGGGCTCTGCGGCCTGCTCTGCACCGTGCCCATCGGCCGGCTCGCGGACCGGCTCGGCGCGGGCCGGGTGCTCACTGCCAACTTCCTGCTCGCGGCGGCCGGTTTCACCGCGTACTGCCTGGTGGACGGCTTCGCCGCGTTCCTCGCGGTCGCCTGCGTCATCGCGGTCCTGGAGACCTCGGCGGGCGCACTCCAGGCGTCGCTCACCGACGCGCTGGTGGGCGAGGCGGAACGGGTCGGGGTGAGCGCCCAGATGCGCAGCCTGTTCAACCTGGGCTTCCTCGGCGGCGCCGCGCTGGCCGGAGCCGCCGTCGCGGCCGGCACCCCGACCGCCCTGTACGTCCCGGTCCTCGCCAACGCCGCCCTCCAGCTGGTCTCCGTCGGCGTGCTGCTCCGGATGCGGCTGCCCGCGGGCGCCGGATCCCGGGCCATCGCCGCCGAGGCGCAGGGCGGGGTGCTGCGCAGCGCCGCGCTGCGGGACGTGCGCTATGTGGGGGTCGCGCTGGTGTGCGGCGCTCTGGAGCTGTACCACCCGCTGCTGACGGTCGGTCTGCCGCTGTGGATCGTCACCGGCACCGACGCGCCCGCACTGCTGGTGTCGGGGCTGCTGATCCTGGACACCGTGCTGGTGCTGTTGTTCCAGGTCAGGGTCAGCAGGGGCGCGCACACCCCGGAGGCGGCGGCACGTATGCTGCGCCGGGCGGGGTGGGCGCTGGGGGCGTCCTGTCTGGTCTTCGCGATGAGCGGGGGGCACGGCGCGCTCCTGGACGGCGTGGCCCTGCTGGGCGGCGCGCTGGTCCTCGTCCTCGGCGAGCTGTACCAGGCGTCGGCGAGCTGGGGGCTGTCCTTCGGGCTCGCCCCGGCGGGCCGGCACGGGGAGTACCAGGCGGTGTTCTCCCTGGGGCGCGGGCTCCAGCAGTTCGCCGGGCCGTGGCTGATGACCTCCCTGGTCGTCGGCGCGGCGACGTCCGGCTGGCTGGTCCTCGCGACGCTCTTCGCCCTGCTCGGGCTCGCCGCGCCGCCGTTGGTGCGCGGCCTGGAGAAGTCCCGCGCGCGGACGGAGCCGGCGCCGGCGCCGACCTGAACCGGCCGGCCCCGTCCCGAACCCCATATGTCCCACCCGTCCGACCGAGACAAGTAGGCGAGCACCATGACCGTACAGCGACGACACGACCCGGACGAGCGCGGCTTCGCCAGCGACAACTACGCGGGCGCGCACCCCGAGATCCTCGCGGCGATCGCCCTGGCCAACGGCGGCCACCAGGTCAGCTACGGCGCCGACGTCTACACCGAGCGCCTCCAGGAGGTGGTGCGCGGGCACTTCGGCCCGACCGCGCACACGTACCCGGTCTTCAACGGCACCGGAGCGAACGTGGTCGCGCTCCAGACCATGCTCGACCGCTGGGACGCCGTGGTCTGCGCCGAGTCGGCCCACGTCAACGTCGACGAGGGCGGGGCGCCCGAGAAGGTCGCCGGGATCAAGCTCCTCACCGTGCCGGCATGGGACGGCAAGCTCACCCCCGAACTGATCGACCGTCAGGCATGGGGCTTCGAGGACGAGCACCGGGCCCGGCCCAGGGTCGTCTCGATCGCCCAGTCCACCGAACTCGGCACCTGCTACACGCCGGACGAGATCCGTGCGGTCTGCGACCACGCGCACGACCTCGGCATGCTCGTCCACCTGGACGGCGCCCGGCTCGCCAACGCCGCCGCCACCCTCGGCGTGCCCCTGCGGGAGATGACCACCGACGCCGGCGTGGACGTCCTCTCGCTCGGCGGCACCAAGAACGGGCTGCTCTTCGGCGAGGCGGTGATCGTGCTCAACGAGGACGCGGTGCGCGGCATGGCCCACCTGCGCAAGACGAGCATGCAGCTGGGCTCCAAGATGCGTTTCCTGTCGGTGCAGTTCGAGGCGCTGCTCGGCAGCGACCTCTGGCTCCGCTCGGCGGCCCGCTCCAACGCGATGACCCAGCGGCTGTACGAGGCGGTACGCGAACTGCCGGGCCTGGAGATCCGCCGCCCGGTGCAGGCCAACCAGATCTTCGCCGTCCTGCCGCCGGCCGTCACCGAGCGCCTCCAGAAGCGGTTCCGCTTCTACACCTGGGACGAGCGGGCCGGCGAGGTCCGCTGGATGACCTCCTTCGACACCACCGAGGCCGACGTGGACGCGTTCGCGGCGGCGATCGCGGAGGAACTGGCGGCGGAGCGGGGCGAGGGCCCGGCGGGCGCGCTGAGCACGGCCGAGCGCGAGGAACTGGTGCGACTGCGCCGTACCGTCCGCGAGATGGAGGAGACGATCGGATCGCTGGCGAAAGCGGTCGCGTTCTCCGCGAACGGCACGACGAAGTAGCGCCGTACGGTCCGCGTCGCGACCGCGCGGCCGGGCCGAGTCCCCCGGCCCGGCCGCGCCTTGCGTCGTCAGTGCCTGTGGGACTGGCGGACCCTGAGCAGTTCGGTCCGCAGGACGGGCGTGCCGTCGACGGGCGCCGGGTCGTCGGCGGTCGGTTCGACACCGCCGGCGGCGATCTTGTCGAGCGTCTTCAGGCCGGCGGCGCCGACGGTGCCGAAGACCGTGTAGTCCGGGCGCAGCGAGGAGTCGCCGTAGACGACGAAGAACTGCGAACCGTTCGTGTCCGGACCCGCGTTGGCCATCGCCAGCAGGCCGCGGCCGTAGAGGCGGCGGACGCCGGTCGGGTCGCTCGGTGCCGGCGGCAGGTCCACCGGCAGTTCGTCCTTGTACTTGTATCCCGGACCGCCCTCACCGGTGCCGGTCGGGTCGCCGCACTGCAGGACCTTCAGCGTCGGGTACGCCGTCAGCCGGTGGCACACCGTACGGTCGTAGAACCGGTGCCGTGCCAGGTGCAGGAAGCTCTGGACCGTGCACGGTGCCTCCGCACGGTCCAGACGCAGCGGGAGCGGGCCCTGGCTGGTCGGGACGGCCACGCCGACCGTGCCGTGCGCGGGGGTGTGCCGGGGGTCCGGCGGCAGGGGGACGGGGCGCGCCGCTGGCTCGTCCGGGGTCTGGGTGTACTGGCAGGGACCGTGCGTGGTGCGCGGCGGGGCGTCGGAAGCGGAGGCGGAGGCGGTGGTGCCGCCCCCGGACGCGACCAACGCCGCTGTCGCCAACGCGGTCATGAGAACTCGGTTCATGTCCTGCACACCCTCCAGAAGATCGTCAGCTTTCGGAGCGGTCGCAGTCTAAGGCGCGGCCCGGCGGGCGAGAACCCGCCCGCCGGCCATATCCGCCCCATCGGCTAGCCGGGTTCTGCGAGGCCGAGTTCGTGCTCGCCCAGCGGAGCGAAGAAGCGTTCGACGTCCGCGTCGGTCACCTCGGCCAGGGTGGGCGGCGACCAGCGCGGGTTCCGGTCCTTGTCGATGATCTGGGCGCGGATGCCCTCCACCAGGTCGGGGCTGCGCAGTGCGGCGCAGGAGACGCGGTACTCCTGGTCGAGGACGCGCTCCAGCGAGCCGAGACCCCGGGCGCGGCGCAGGGCGGCGAGGGTGACCTTGAGGGACGTGGGTGACCGGGTGAGCAGGGTTTCGGCGGCTTCCTTCGCGGCCGGGTCGTCGTACGCGAGGAGCCGGCCGACGATCTCCTCGACCGTGCCGGCGGCGTAGCAGGCGTCGATCCACTCGCGCCGGCCCGCCAACTCCCCTCGCGGCGGCGGCTGCACGCGGCCGGCCAGTGCGTCGGGTACGGGACTGTCGGCGAGGTCGTCCAGGAAGGCGTCCAGGGCGGTGGACGGCAGGTAGTGGTCGGCGAGACCGCAGAGCAGGGCGTCGGCGGCGCCGATCTGCTCGCCCGTCAGCGCCAGGTGCGTACCGAGTTCGCCGGGGGCCAGGGCGAGCAGGTGGGTGCCGCCGACGTCCGGGACGAAGCCGATGCCGGTTTCCGGCATGGCGATCCGCGACCGTTCGGTGACGACCCGGACGCTGCCGTGCGCGGAGATGCCGACCCCGCCGCCCATCACGATCCCGTCCATGACGGCCACGTACGGCTTGGGGTAGCGGGCGATGCGGGCGTTGAGGTGGTACTCGTCGCGCCAGAACGCCGCCGAGGCGGCGCCGTCGCCGTCGCGGGCGTCGTCGTGCACGGCACGGATGTCGCCGCCCGCGCACAGGGCGCGCTCCCCCGCACCCGTGACGACCACGGCCGCCACGGCCGGGTCGTGTTCCCACGCGGTCAGCGCCGCGTCTACGCGTCGGACCATCTCGTGGTCGAGGGCGTTGAGGGCCCTCGGCCGGTTGAGGGTGATGCGGGCGACCCGGCCGGTGGTGCGGAACAGGACGGGTTCCTCGGCGGCGCTCATCAAGACACCTCCGTCAGGTTCCGGGCCACGATGACACGCATGATCTCGTCGGTTCCTTCCAGGATGTGGTGGACGCGCGGGCAGTCGCGTGAGTCTCAGGGGTTCAGCGTGCGGCGCGGCGGGGTGAAGGTGTACAGGTCGAGGATGTCCGGCAGGGGTGCCACGCCCGGGCCGCCGGCCCGCACCCAGGTGACGATGTCCTCGGTCGCGTCCGGGTCGTTGACGAGACCGAGCCAGACCGGCCGCGCGCCGGCGGCCCGGCCCGTCGCGGAGGGCTGTACGACCATGACGTTGGCCTGGTCGCACACGTCGAGGCAGTCGGAGACGCGCACCGGCACCGCCGCCCGCAGCCGCGCGGTCTGAGCGGCGTGGTCCACCCCGGTCACCTTGGGGCTCCCGCAGCAGCAGTCCCGGCACACGACGACCCGGCACGGCACCGGTTGACCCACCTCCGCGGCCCCGCCCGGCGGCTCTTCCCACGGCTTCTCCGGCACGGCACACCACTCCCCTCCCGGGGAGATCCGCCCCGGGGTCGGTCGAGGAGGCGACCGCGTGAGTCTCCTGGCTCCCGGGTCGCCGCTCACCCCGCCTTCCCACCCCGGTCGGGGCGGTGGCCTGCCGGAACTCGCTCACCGGTCACAGTGGCGGGACCGCGCCGGATTCCCACCGGCTTCCTCGGACCGCCGTCGCCTGTTGTCACCGGTCATCATCTCACCGGGAGGGGCGGACCCCGCATCCGGCCGGTGTACGGGACGGCTCGGCCGGTGTACCGGACGGCTCGGCCGGATCAGCGGCCCCGCCCGACCGGATCGCGGACTCCGCCGGGCCGGTTCAGCGGCTCCCCCCCCCGCCGTGTCAGCGATCGGCGCCCTCACTCCTCGTCGCGCAGGCGGGCCGCCAGGGAGGTCAGTGGTTCGGTTTGCTCGGTGTGGCCGAGGGCGGTCAGGCGGGAGATGGCCGCGTCGAGGCGGGTGAGGGCGGGGGCCGGGCGTTCCAGGTAGACGCCCTCGACCGCGCCGGCGAGGCGGACGCACTCGGCCCACTCCCCGGCCCGCTCCTCGTCCGGTCCGGGCTCGCCGAGCAGGGTGAGGGCCTTCTCCAGGGCGGTGAGAGCGTCTTCGTAGGCGCCGGCGTAGGCGTTGACCCGTCCGTGCTCGTAGGCCAGCGCGGTGTCCAGGGAGCGGCCGCGAGCCTCGTACCCGGCCTCGCGGGCCTCGTCGGCGACCCGGCCGGCGTGGGCGAGGTACGCGAGGGCGTCGGTCAGGCCGTCGGCTCCCTCCCGCTGGGCCTGGAGGCGGGCGAGTTCCCGCAGGCAGTTGCTGAGCTGCTCGTAGCGCGGGGCCTCGGCGTGGGCGGCGATAGCCTGGTCGGCGGCCTCGCGGGCCCGGCCGAACTCGCCGGATTCGCCGAGGAGTACGGCCGTCTCCGCGGCGATCATGGCGTGGCTGCCGGGATCGTCGTCCCAGGCGGCCGACTCCGCGGCGAGGACGACGAACTCCGCCGTGGCGGCCTTGAGGTCCTCGCCCTCGTGCAGGGCCCGGGCGCGGATCAGGCGCAGTTGGGCGACGAGCCGGTCGTCCACTTCTCCCGCGGTGACGTCGGGTTCGGCGAGGAGGGAGTCGAGCAGCGCGATGCAGTCCTCGACGCGGCCGAGGTCCAGGGTGAGCTGGGCCGCGTTGCTGTAGGCGCAGAACGCGTCCGTACGGCTGCCGTGGCGCAGGTCCAGTTCGGCCGAGCGCGTCAGGTGGCGCAGCGCCTCGTCGGGGCGGCCCAGGCGCATCGCGGCCTCGGCCAGGCCGGCGTGGAGGCGGGCGGCGCCGACGGCGTCGGCCGGCCAGTCGGCGGCGAGGCGGAGACTCTCGGTCAGGTCGGCGTGCGCGGCCTCGGCGTCGTGGAGGCCGAGCTGGAAGCGGGCGCGCAGTCCGAGGGTGCGGGGCAGGTGCCAGCCGGGGCCGTCGGCCCTGAGCCGGTCGAGGAGGGCGTCGATCTCGGTGACGGCGGCGGGCAGGTCGCCGGAGATGGCGTGCGTGCCGGCCCGCAGCATCAGGGCGCCGGAGATCTGGCCGGCGATGTCGTGCCGGGTGGCGAACGCGTGCAGCGCGTCCACCTCGGCGCGGGCCGACGCGATGTGCTCCTCGCTCCGCGTGGTCTGCAGGCGCAGGCCGAGCGCGGTCGCCCGGAGCCGCAGCAGCCGGGCCTCCTGGTACGGGGCCAGGTCCGGCGTCTCCTCCTGGAGGCGGGTGACGGCCGCGTGGGCCTCGGTGAGCGCGGCGGCCTTCTCCTCGTCCGTGCCGGGGCCCTGCCCGGTGAGCTCGGCGGCGGCGAACGCGGCGCAGGCGCGGGCGACCGCCGCGTCACCGGTCGCGCCGGCCTCGTCGTACCGGGCGGCGGCCTGCTCCTGGAGCGCAGCCGCCGCGGCGAACTCGTCCTTCTCGCCGGCCCGGCTCGCCTCGTCGGCCAGCAGGTCCGCGCGGAGCCGGGCGAGCGGGCCGACGGCCGGGTCGTCGGGGTGGGTGTAGTCGGCGGCGGCGAGGAGTGTGCGCAGCCGCGCCCAGCAGGCCGTGGCGTCCGGGTGTCCCCCGGCGTCCAGGGCGCGGGCGCGGAGGACGAGTTCGGGCAGTGCCTCGGGTACGGCGGCTGCCGTGCGGGCGGTGGGCGCGGCGAGCGGGGCGGCCGTGACGTCCGGGGTGACGTCGTCGAGGGCGCGGGTGCGCAGGGTCAGTTCCAGGGCGTCCAGGAGGGGGGCGCGGTCGAGGCGTTCCCGGCGGCGGTCGGCGTGGGCGGTGGTGCCGTTGCGGCCGTCGAAGCGGGCGGCGAGGTCGTCGGCGCGGCCGTGCACCTCGACGCGCAGGGCGGACACCGTCCAGGCGCGGCCCGGGTAGCCGGCGGCGGGCAGGTGGCCGTGGCCGAGGGTTTCGACGCGCTGGAGGAGGACCTCGACGCCGGTGAGGAAGTCCAGCAGGTCGCGCGGCGAGTCGACCTCCTCGAACAGGTTGCGGTTCTCGGCGAGCAGTTCCAGGCCGCGTGCCTCGTTGCCGGTCAGCGCGCAGAACTCCAGGTGCCGGCCGACCTCTCCGGGCATCGAGGGGTTGCGGCGGCAGGCGCGGTAGCCGGCCAGGTGCAGTTCGCGGGCGCGGTCGGCGCGGCCGGTGCGCAGCAGGGGCAGCAGCGCGTACGACACGGAGCGGGCGGGTTCCTCCTGGCAGGACTCCTTGCCGGCGAGGACGGGCTCCCAGGTGTCCAGCGCGCGTCGGTCGTCGCCGGCCGCGAGGTGGTGGAGGGCGCGTTCGCAGGTCTCGCAGGCCTCGCAGTCGCTGAGCCGGGTACGGGCGCGGCCCGCCCACAGCTCGTAGGCGAGGGCGGTGTCCTCGCCCACGTGGGCGGCGAGCTGGTACGCCTGCCCGTAGTAGGGCTGGAGGCCGAGCCCGGCCCTCTCGTACCGGTCGCGCATCTCCGTCAGCCACTGGCGCAGGCTGGCCAGCGGGATCTCGGGCAGCGCGCGCAGGGCGCTGGCGACCCACTTGAACCGCCAGAACAGGGTGTGGCGCAGCCGCTCGTCGAAGACGTCGGGCTGCTCGTCGAAGAGGGTGAGCAACCGGGCGAAGACGACGGGTGACTTCCGGGGCTCGGAGCCGTAGGTGTACGCCTCCTGCAGTTCGAGGAGTGCGTGCACGAGCGGGCGGGGCTCGGCGAACTGCTCGGCGGCCTCGGCGAGTTCCTCGGCGGTGACGGTGCGGGTACGGCCGTAGGGGCGCCGGTCGTTCTCCTGGAGCGCCTGGTACAGCTCGTCCGAGCTCTGCGGATGGGGTGCGGTGGGCATCGTCAGCTGTCCTTGCGGAGGGCGTGGGCGAGGAGGTCGAGGAAGGAGCGGTTGATGAGGCTCGACTCGGCGGGCCTGAGGGGGCGCCGGGACAGCAGCGCGGCCTGCCCGTAGAGGGCTTCGGCGCTGGTCCGGGCCAGTTCGGGCTCGTCGATGGCGACGGCGGTGCGGACCAGCGGGTTGAGCTGGTTGAGGATCAGCTGGGCGCGGGGTGCCTCCTGGCGCAGGGCGCCGAGGATGTCGCCCCAGAGGCCGCCCTCCTGCTCGCGGGCGAGCTGGGAGCGGGTGCGCTCGTGCCGGGCCTCGCGGCTGTCGACCAGGAGGGCGGGTGCGGAGGCGGGCTGGAAGGTGCGCAGGGCGACGTCGCAGTCGAAGACGGCGAGGGCGTCGCGCGCCTGGGCGAGGTAGGCCGCGGCGGCCAGTTCCGTCTCCCGGTCGACGGGGTCGAGGTGCGCGGTGAGGGTCGCCGGGTCGAGGTCGGCGACGGTGGCCTCGGGCCTGATCTCCGGGAGCCGGTGGACCAGTTCACGGTCGTAGGTGTAGCCGCCGTTGACGACGCCGAGCCCGGCGGCCGAGGCGATCGCGGCGACCTGCCGGAACTCCTCCACGCTGGAGGTGACGAGCACGGTGCGGTGGGTGCGGGCGAACTCGTCGAGGGTGCAGTGCCCGTCGGTGGTCTCGAACGGCAGCCAGGGCAGCAGCATCCGCAGGATCTCGTCGTCGTGCACGGCGAGCGACTTCACGGCCAGGTGGTGGGCGTGCAGGAACCGGGCGAGCAGGTCCGGGTCGCTGGCGGCGGTACGGGCGATCCACGCGCGCAGCCGCTCGGCGAGGGCGTCGCGGACGGCCGCGAGGGTGTCGTCCTCGTACAGGGACTCGCGGGACGCCGTCGGGCGCAGGCTCTCGGCGTCGACGACGCAGCGGACGAAGAACGCCCACTCGGGCAGGATCTCCTCGGCCTGCTCGGACAGCAGCATGCCCTTGACGTGCACGCGGTGCCCGTGGCGCCGGCCGGCGGGTACCGCCTCGGGCAGCACGCAGGCGATACCCCTGAGGCCCACGGCCGGGAGGTCCAGCTCGATGGTGTCCAGGGGGGTGAAGCCGAGGACGTCCTCGCCGTACGCGGCGAGCGCGCGGGAGCGGGCTCCGGGGGTGGGGTACGTACGCGCCCAGGGTGCGGGCTCGGGGTTGACGGACGTGCCGGTGCCCGCGCTGTGGTCGGTGAAGGTCACCGGGTGGCGCAGCAGGGAGCCGAAGTGCCGCGCGAGCGCGTGCACCTGGGCCGGGCGCGTCCACTCTCCGGCGTCGGCGCGGGGCGTGAGCGTGACGGTGGTGCCGGGACGGGGGCGGCCGGACGCGGGCAGGGTGCGGACGGTGTAGCTGCCGTCGCCGCGGCCCCGCCACTCGACGGCAGGGGCGTCGGGGGTGCGGGCGGAGCGGCTCACGACGTGGATCTCGTCGGCGACGAGGAAGCAGGAGAGCAGGCCGATGCCGAACTGGCCGATGAAGTCGGCGCGCTGCTCGGCGACTTGCTCGGCGCGCTTGGAGCTGCGGCCGATCGTGGCGAGGAAGGTGTGCACGTCGGCCTCGGTGAGGCCGACGCCGTCGTCCTCGACACGGACCACCGTGTCGTCGGCGTACAGCCGGATGCCGAACGCGTCGGCGGGGGCGGCGGGTTCGAGGGTGTGCCGGGCGGTGAGCGCGTCGACCGCGTTCTGCATCAGTTCGCGCAGGTAGACGCGGGGGCTGGAGTAGAGGTGGTGGGAGAGGAGGTCGACGAGGCCGCGCAGGTCCACCTGGAAGGTGCGGTCGGCGCCGGCCGGGTTCGTGGGGGTGTCGGGCAGAGTCATCGGGCAGTCCGGGGGTGGCGTGACGGGAAAGGGAGGGGTGGGGAGGGGCGGGGTGGGGCGGTGCGGTGCGGGTTGGCGGCTCAGGCGTGGCGCGCGAGATAGGCGTACCGCTTCTCCGCGTTCGCCACGTAGCTCCAGGCCTCCGGGGTGTAGGCGCCCTTCAGCTCGCGGAAGACACGCGGGCACGTGTTGTTCTCGCCGGCCAGCGACAGCGCCACCGCGAACGTGTTGAAGTCGTGCTGCCAGCCCGGGCGGCGTTGGTGGGCGGGATGCAGGATGCTGCGCTCGGCGGCCTCGCTCAGCTCGGCCCTGACAACCGGGTGCTTGAGGCAGTCCGCGTCGTCGGACTCCATCCAGTCCTCGATGTGGGCGACGGCGACGACACAGCCGAGACGATGGCCGTCGGGGGCCCCGGCGAACGCCTTCCGGGCGAAGGCGAGGGCCTGCCCCGGCTCTCCGCCCCAGCGGGGCTGCAGTTGCGACACCCACTGGACGTGGGTCGCGAGGTCCAGCGGGTCGCGGCGCAGGGCGGCGTCGCGCCGGGTCTCGTTGACGGCGGGGCCCAGCGACATGCCGCGGCCGGAGGTGAGCAGGCGGCACCAGGGGCTGACCCACTCCGGCCGCAACTCGGCGGCCTTTAGGAGCTGCTCCTCGGCGATGACGAGCCGCTCGCGGAAGACCCGCCACTGTTGCGGGCTGACATCCGCGGCGCGGGCGCGGGTGCGGGCCTCCCAGCCCCAGCTGATGTACCGCGCCCCCGAGATCAGCAGGGCCGTCGCCCGATGCTCCTTGTCCTCCTCGACGGCCCGGCCGATCCAGTCCTGCACACCGGGCAGCTCGGCGAGTTCACCTAGGACCTGGTCGTCATGGCCCAGGTCGAAGGGGACGAGCGCCGCCTTGACCGACTCCCAGTCCCCCGCTTCGGCCGCGTGCACCAGGGTGAGGACTCGGGTGTCGCCGAGCGCCTGGAGCGTGTACATGCCGTTCTTCCTGCGCGGTGCGGGCAGCGCCCACGGATCCGCCTCCGGTCTTTGGCCGCCCCTGCCGAACAGCTTGCCGAACATGCCGCGCCCTCCCCTGGTCCCGCGTGATCGTTCGTGCAGCATAAGCGGCCCCACCGACAGCGCTGCCACAGGGTTTTTCCGCCGGCTCGGGTCAGAGGTCGGCCGGACCGCCCAGGCCGGTGAGGGCGCCCACCGGGTCGGGGTCGGGAGTGCCGCGCGGCCACCAGTCGTCCTGGCCCGGTTCGGACTCGTAGGCGTACCACAGCGCGTCCTGGCCGAGGCGGAGCTGGAGCCGGCCGCCGGGGTGGGTGAGGCGGTTGCGCCAGGGGCGGAACACGGGGAAGTCGGCGGCGAGCAGGAGCGGGCGGGCCCGGTCGAAGCGCCCGGCGGGCGGGTCCCAGGGGTCTTCGAGCACGGCCAGGCCGTCGAGTCCGCCCTGCCGCCAGGCGGCGACGGCCCGCGCGAGGTCGGCGGGGGTGCGGCCGGTGGCCGCGGCGAGCGTGGCGTACAGGGCGCGGGTGGCGGCGGTCAGTCCGGAGCCGGGGCGGGCGGCGGCGAGGCGCACCGCGTCCTGCCACAGGGTCAGTTCGCCGACCGGGTCACGACCGGTGCCGAGCAGGGTGTGCGCGCGGGCGGCGGCGTCGGTGGCGAGCTGGTCCAGCGCGAAGGGGTCGGGGCCGCCGGGCGCCGCCGGGTAGACGGGGGGCTGCTCGGGGTGCGGCGGCAGTGGCAAGGGGGGTGGCAGCGGCGGGAGTTGGCGCGGGGCGAGGGCCTCGGCCGCGCGGACGCCGGGCAGCGAACGTGGCTCCCGCTCCTGGGCGGCGCGGGCCGCGCGGGCGGCGCTGCGCCGGGAGAGCGCGTCGAGGAGTTCCCTTTCGCCCCGGCCGCGCAGCAGGAGCAGCACGAAGGGGTCGGCGTCGAGCAGACGGGCCGTCTGGTAGCAGAGGGCGGCCGCGTGTTTGCAGGGGTGCCCCGAGTCGGGGCAGCTGCAGCGGGGGGCGAGGTCGCCGGGGCCGGGCAGCAGGGGTACGCCGCAGTCGGCCAGGGAGTGCGGCAACTCCTTGTCGAGGAGGGCCGCGATGTGCCCCGGGCGGTCGGCGGCGGCGTCCAGGAAGCGGTCCCAGTCGTCGTCCTCCAGCGTGCGCAGCCGCACCTGGACCCGGTAGGGCCGCGGCCGGCTTCCCCGCACGTACGCCAGCACCAGCCCCGGCGTCACGGTGATCGCGTCTACGTGCCCCTGCTCGGCATAACCCCGCCCCCGCACCAGCCGCTTGACGTCGAGCGCCCCCCGCTCCAAGGCGTCGACCCATGCGTTCCCCCACCAACTCTCGGCGAACTCCTCCGCGCCGGCCGCACGTGCCGCGAACGCCGGAAACGTACGACGGAGGTCGCTGTCCCGGTGGGGTGCACCCATGCTGAGGGGAAGGCGAGGAGCGGCCGTGGCCGGCGCCGGCGCCTGGGCGGGAGCCGGCCCCGGGGCCGGGAGACGGCGCTGGTCCGGGCGGGCCTCGTCGGACACGACCTCGCCACGCCTCCCGCCGGCGGCCGCGGGGGTGCGGGGGGCGGTGTCGGCAGGGCGTGCGTCGGCCGGGCCGGTCGCGGTGGGGCCTGTGTCGGTGGGGCGCGGCCCGGCGGGATACGGCTCAACGGGCGCGGACCCGGCGGGATTCGGCTCCGCCGGACCAGACTCGGCACGGTAAGGATCAGCGGACCCGGGAACGGCCGGACGCGGCTCAACCGGCGCAGCCCCGGCGGGATACGGCTGGCCCGGCGCAAGCCCGGCGGGATACGGCTCGTCCGGCGCGGGCCCCGCAGGATTCGGCTCCGCCGAACCAGAGCCGGCGCGGTAGGGGGCAGCGGAGCCGGGCACGGCCTGGTCGGCTGTAGCGTGGTCGATTTGAGAGGGGCGGGCGTCGACCGTGTCGGGGGCGGGGTCGGTCGGACCTCTGGAGTCGGTGGGGCGCGGTCCCGCCGGATCGAGGTGGCGGGAACCGTGCTTGGCGGGTCCGGGGGTGTCGGGGGACGCCTCCTCGGCCGAGCCGGGGTCCGTGACGGTCGGCTCCGTCGGTTCCTCTTCGTCCGTCCGCGCGGGCATGCGGAAGGCGTTCGCGAGGAAGTGCCGCATGTCACGGACGGCTTGGGCCCGGTCAGGCCGGTGCTCATCGCGGGAGCGAGAAGGTGGCGAGGCGGCGGGGGTAGCCGGTACCCGCGAGCCGCGCCTGACGCCGGACTCCCCTGCCGCCTCGGCGCGCAGCGCTTCCCGGCGGGCGGCTCGGAGGGCTTGCCGGGCCGCGTCCCCCGGCCGCGCGGCGGACCGGGAGCCAGGCCCCTCCCCCTCGCCCGGTGCCCCGGCAGCCGTCGATCGTGGCCGTCCGGCGTTCGCTGTCGCCTGCTCTGCGGTACCGGCGAGCCTCGGCCTCCGGTCTCCGGCGGATCCGTGCTCAAGCCCTTGGCCCCGCCCCGCCTCCCGCTCGTGTGCCTGCTGCCCCTCGGTCTCGGACCGCGCGGCCCCGCGCTGGGGGCCTCCCGTCTCCTCAGACTGACCGCGCTCGGCGGCCGCCCTCTCCCGGGCCGCCCGAAGTGCCTCGCGGGCCACGTCGGCGGGACGACCTGCCTGCGCGGGCCGGGGCGTGCCGGCCGAGCGGGCGTCGCCGGCAACGCGACCGGCGTCGGCGGGCCGCCCAGCGTCCCCAACTCGTCCGGCGTCCTCAGCACGGCGGGTATCCGCAGCGCGGGCGGCGTCCGCAGACCGACCGGCATCCTCAGCGCGGGCGGCGTCCCCAGCCCGACCGGCATCCCCAGCGCGGCCGGTATCCGCAGCGCGGCCGGCATCCCCACACCGGTCGGCATCCGCAGCTCGCCCCGCATCCGCGATGCGGCCGGCGTCGGGGGTCATGACGGCCTCCGGAGGGAGACCAGGTCGGAGAGTTCGCGGTCCGTCAGTTCGGTGAGGGCTGATTCGCCGGAGCCGAGGATGGCGTCGGCCAGGGCGCGCTTCGCGGTCAGCATCTCGGCGATGCGGTCCTCCACCGTGCCCTCGGTGACCAGGCGGTGGACCTGGACGGGCTGGGTCTGGCCGATGCGGTAGGCGCGGTCGGTGGCCTGCTCCTCGACGGCCGGGTTCCACCAGCGGTCGAAGTGGACGACATGGCCCGCGCGGGTGAGGTTCAGGCCCGTGCCCGCCGCCTTCAGCGACAGCACCAGGACCGGGGTCTCGCCGCTCTGGAAGCGGTCGACCATGCGCTCGCGCTCCGCCACCGGTGTGCCGCCGTGCAGCAGGTCCACGGGGATCGCTCGGGCGGACAGGTGGGCGGTGATCAGCCGGGCCATGCCGACGTACTGCGTGAAGATGAGCGCCGAGCCGTCCTCGGCGAGCACGGTGTCCAACAGCTCGTCCAGGAGGGCGAGTTTGCCGGAGCGGGCGGTGAGCCGGTCGGGGGCCGCCGCCTCCTTGAGGTACAGCGCCGGGTGGTCGCAGATCTGCTTCAGCGCGCCGAGGAGCTTGAGGACCAGGCCCCGGCGGCCGATTCCCTCCGCGTTCTCGATGGCGAGCATCGACTCGCGCACCACCGCCTCGTACAGCGCCGCCTGTTCGCGGGTGAGCGGGACGGGGTGGTCGGTCTCGGTCTTGGGCGGCAGCTCGGGGACGATGCCCGGGTCGGACTTCTTGCGGCGCAGGAGGAAGGGCCGGACCAGGCGCGCCAGGCGCTCCACCGCCTCCTGGTCCTCGCCGTTCTCCACCGCGCGGGCGTGCCGGGCGCGGAAGGACTTCAGGGGGCCGAGCAGGCCGGGGGTGGTCCAGTCGAGCAGGGCCCACAGTTCGGAGAGGTTGTTCTCCACCGGTGTGCCGGTGAGGGCCACGCGCGCGGGGGTGGGGATCGTGCGCAGCGCCTTGGCGGTCGCCGAGTACGGGTTCTTCACATGCTGGGCCTCGTCGGCGACGACCATGCCCCAGGGCTGCTCGGCCAGCTGGGCGGCGGTGGACCGCATCGTGCCGTACGTGGTGAGGACGAAGCCGCCGGCGAGGCCGTCCAGGGTGCGGTCGGGGCCGTGGAAGCGGCGGACGGGGACGCCGGGCGCGAACCGGTTGATCTCCCGCTGCCAGTTGCCCAGCAGGGACGCCGGGCAGACCACGAGGGTGGGTTCGGTGCGGGCCCGTTTCAGGTGCAGGGCGATGAGGGTGATCGTCTTGCCGAGGCCCATGTCGTCGGCGAGGCAGCCGCCGACGCCGAGTGAGGTCATGAGGTCGAGCCAGGCCAGGCCGCGCAGCTGGTAGTCGCGCAGGGTGGCGTCGAGTCCGGCGGGGGGTTCGGCGGGCCGCGGGCCCGCGGTGAGGCGGTCGCGCAGGGCGGCGAGCGCGCCGGCCGGGACCGCCTCGACGGTCTCACCGTCGACGTCGGCGGTGCCGGTGAGCGCGACGGAGAGGGCGTCGACAGGGTCGAGCAGGCCCAGTTCGCGGCGGCGGGCCTTGCGGACGAGGGCGGGGTCGACGAGGACCCAGCGGTCCCGCAGTCGTACGACGGGCCGGTGGGCCTCGGCGAGGGCGTCCATCTCGGCCTCGTCGAGCGGCTCCCCGCCGAGCGCCAACTGCCAGCGGAACTGGAGCAGTTCCTCGCTGTCGAAGAAGCCGGTGCCGTCGGTCGCCGAGCCGGGCGCGGGCCGTACCACGGCGGCGGCGGTGAGGTCCCGGGCCAGGTCCCGCGGCCAGTGCACGGCGACGCCGGCACCGGCCAGCCGGCTCGCGGCCACCCCGAGCAGGTCGCCGACCTCCTCCTCGGACAGGGCGAGGACGTCGGGCACGTCCTGCTCGGTGAGCCGGTCCAGCGCCGGCCACACCCGGGCGGCGCGGCGCACGGCGAGCGCGGCGTCCACGCGCGCGCGGGGGCCGAAGGCGCCCTCGGCCTCCCCCGCCCACAGGGCTGCCGCGTCGGCCACGAGGGTCGGGTCGGCGAGGCTGTGCACCTGCACGATCGCGGCCCCCGCGGACCGGGCCCCGTCTGCGGCGCCGGCGTCGAAGACGTCGGACGCGGACAGGTCCAGGCGCAGCGAGATCCGCACCCCGGCGTCCATGCCGGCGGCGACCTCCGCCGCCCAGTCGTGGGCGTCGGGCAGGGCCTGGGGTTCGCGGGCGGCGAAGGGCCTGCCGGAGGTGTGGGGGGCGGCGGGGGTGCGGGGCAGGGTGTCGGCGACGGCGTCCAGGAAGGAGCGGACGAGCGCCTCCGGCTCGGGGAGCCGCAGCGGGCCGGGGCTCGGGAGCGGAACGGCGTGGCCCTCGGCGGGCAGGGCGGCCGCCACCGCGCGCAGGTGGGCGATGTCGTCGGGTTCCAGGGGGCCCGCGCGCCAGGCGTCGTGGCCGGACGGGGTCAGTCCGGGCAGCAGCCGGCCGCGGGCGACCAGCCGTAGCGCGTGCAGGGCGGCGGCGCCCCAGCAGGCGGTGGCCGGGTGGGCGGCCGGGTCGCGCCGGGCTCGGACGAGCAGCGGCAGGGCCTCGCCGACGGGCAGGGTGAGCGCGGGCACCTGCCGGCGGCGCACCCCCGCGCCGTGCGGTCGTACGACCGTCAGTTCCTCACCGGTGGCGGCGGTGGGCAGCGGGCCGCCGTCGGGGTCCCAGAACGCGATCCGTCCCGCGCGCGGGACGGGGCCGGGCAGGTAGACGGACGCGAGCCGCACCGGGACCGGGTTCCCGCCTCCGGCGCCCGCCCCGGTATCGGTCGACGTGCCCGGCCCCTTCGACGTGCCCGTCCCGGGAGAGTCCGCCGCGCGTTCGGCCACCGCGGCCGTGCCGCCGTTCATACGTCCTGCCACCTCCCGCCCCTGCCGTCGTGTCGTCGTGTCGTCGTCCTGGACGTCTACGACTCTACGGGCGGGGTCTGACAATCGGCTCCGGCTCCTGCGGTGGGTCGGGCGGGCCGGGCGGCCGTCACGGGATCGTGCGGGAGACCACGTACACCATCGGGTAGTTCGGGTCGGACATGTTTACGACGACGTCCTGGGTGGGCGCCGGGTTCTTCTGGTCGTGGGTCAGCCCGGACCAGGGGCCGGGCCCGGTGAAGTGCCAGCCGGAGACCTGCTGGTCGCGGGAGCTGATGGCGATGTCGTTCTTCTTCAGCTGGTCCCGGCGGACGCCCATGGACTCCAGGAAGCTGTCCAGGCCGGCGCTGTTCGTGCGGAACTGCGCGTACAGGCGGCTGGTCTTCCAGTTGTTGGTCTCGTAGTAGGCGATGTGATCGGCCGGGTGCGGGACCGTGACCTCGTACAGGCGGCGCTGCAGCCTGGACGGCCAGCCCGGGGTGAGGCCGGTCGCGGAGTACTTGTCCTCCTTGTCCTTGCCGCTGTCCCTGCTCTGGTTGGCGGAGATCACCAGGTAACCGGCGGGCACGCCGATGAGCAGCACGATGATCAGCAGGGTCAGCGCCCGGCGCCCGGCCGTGTGGCGCGGCTTCTCGGGCGGCCGCGGCGGCTCGTCCGGGGGTGTCGCCTGGCGCGGCAGCGAGGCGATCACGCGGTGTCCCGGGTGCGGCGGGCCTGGCCGTACCGCTCGTAGCGCTCGAACCGCTCCACGCGGCGCCGCTTGGCCCGGCGGAACCGGCGGGCGACCAGCCGGGCCAGGTCGGCGGCTCCCACCATGCCCGCCTCGGGGCCGAGCTGGGCGCGGGTGATGCGGGCCTCGGGGCGGTAGCCGCGGCCGGTGAGGTGGCGCTTGAAGGCGTCCCGGGCGGGTCCGATGAGCAGGTCGTCGGCGGCGCTGACACCGCCGCCGATCACGAAGCAGGAGGGGTCGAGGGCGGCCGCGAGGTTGGCGATGCCGACGCCGAGCCACTGGCCGATGTCCTGGAGCAGCTCCACGCACATCGCGTCGCCCTCGCGGGCCAGCTCGGTGATCACCGGTCCGGTGATGTCGCCGATGCTGCCCTTGACGTGCTCGATGATCCCGTACGCCACGGGTGAGTCGGCGGCGGCCAGCTCGCGCGCCTCGCGGACGAGGGCGTTGCCGGAGCTGTACTGCTCCCAGCAGCCGCGGTTGCCGCACGGGCAGCGGTGGCCGCCGGGGACGACCTGCATGTGGCCGAACTCACCGGCGACGCCGTACTTGCCGCGCTTGACCTGGCCGTCCTCCAGGATCGCGCCGCCGATGCCGGTGCCGAGCGTGATCATGACCAGGTGGTCCTCGCCGCGGCCGGCACCGAAGCGCCACTCCGCCCAGGCGGCGGTGTTGGCGTCGTTGTCCACGAGGACCGGCACGGAGAGGCGGCCGCTGAGCCGGTCGCGCAGGGGCTCGTTGCGCCAGGAGAGGTGGGGCGCGAACAGGACGCGGTTGCGGTCGGCGTCGACCCAGCCGGCGGCTCCGATGCCGACGGCGTGCACGTCGTGGCGGTCGGAGAGGTCCAGGACCAGTTCGACGATGGTGTCCTCGACGACCTGGGGGCTCTTGGACTTGTCCGGGGTCTCCGCGCGGAGTTTCTCCAGGATGTTGCCGTCGGCGTCGACCACGCCTGCCATGACCTTGGTGCCGCCGATGTCGATGCCGACCGTCGGCACGCGGGGGGCGGTCAGGTGGGAGCGGCGTTCCCTGGTGCCGGCGGTGCGCAGGACCGGGGCTCGGCGGGAGCCTATGGGGGCGGTCAGGTCGCGATAGGTGCTCATCGTTGACCGATTGTGCCTCACGCTCGCGCTGGGCGTCGGGTGGTGGGGTGGGGGGACGGGCGGAGCGTTGTCGGGTGCGGGTGCCTTGTGGCTTGTCGCGCCCACGCGGCGGAGCCGCATATAGACACAGCCCCGCGCCCCTTTCGGGGCATGCTGCACCCGGCCTTGTTCTGTTGTCCTGACGTCAGGGGCGGACCAGGAGTTGGAATTCGAAGGCGTAGCGGGTGGGGCGGTAGGTGTGGTTGCCGTGTTCCACGGCGCGGCCGGTGTCGTCGAAGGTGGTGCGCTGCATGGTGAGGAGGGGGGCGCCGTCGGGTTCGGCGAGGCGCTCGGCCTCCGCGGGGGTGGCGGCGCGGGCGCCGATGGACTGGCGGGCGCTGTGCAGGGTGATGCCGGCCGAGCGCATCATCCGGTACAGGCCGGTCGTCTCCAGCTGGTGGGTGTCCAGGTCGAGCAGGGCGGGCGGCAGGTGGTTGGTCAGGTAGGCCATCGGCTCACCGTGCGCGAGGCGCAGCCGTTCGACGCGGTGGACGTCGCTGCCCTCGGCGACGCCGAGCGCGGCGGCGATCTCCGCGGAGGCCGGCACGACCGCGTTGACCAGGACCTTGGTGGCAGGGCGCTGGCCGGCCGCCTCCAGGTCGTCGTAGAGGCTGCTCAGCTCCAGGGGGCGTTTGACCTGGCTGTGCACGACCTGGGTGCCGACGCCCCGGCGGCGGACCAGGAGGCCCTTGTCGACGAGGGACTGGATGGCCTGGCGGACGGTCGGCCGGGACAGGCCGAGGCGCGCGGCCAGCTCGATCTCGTTGCCGAGGAGACTGCCGGGGGTGAGGCTGCCGTGCTCGATGGCGGCCTCCAGCTGCTGGGAGAGCTGGAAGTACAACGGGACCGGGGAACTGCGGTCCACACTGAGGTCGAGCGACACGGTCGGGTCCACATCTGGTTTCGGCACGGGCCGAGCGTAGCTCCGTGCACGGTTGACGGGAAGTCGTGTAGTCCGATTGTCCGGACATACGCATTGACAGGGTGCGGTGTCGGCCCTCACTTTGTTTCCATGCGCATCGGGGTCATCGGTACGGGCCGGATCGGCACCATCCATGCGAGAACGCTCAGCCGTCACCGCGAGGTCGGGTCGCTGATCCTCACGGACGCGGATCCGGCGCGGGCGCAGGCGCTGGCCCACCGGCTCGGCGAGACGGCGGCGCCCGGGGTGGACGAGATCTTCAAGTGGGGCGTGGACGCGGTGGTGATCACCACGGCGACGGCCGCCCACGCCGAACTGATCGGTCGGGCAGCACGCTCGGGCCTGCCGGTGTTCTGCGAGAAGCCCATCGCCCTGGACGTGCCGGGGACGCTGCAGGCGCTCGCCGAGGTGGCCGCGGCCGGCACGGTGCTGCAGATGGGCTTCCAGCGGCGGTTCGACGCGGGCTACGCGGGCGCGCGGGAGGCGGTGCGCTCGGGTCGGCTCGGCCGGCTGCACACGGTGCGGGCGACGACCTGCGACCAGTCCCCTCCGCCCGCGGAGTGGTTGCCGCTGTCCGGCGGGCTGTTCCGGGACACGTTGATCCACGATTTCGACGCGCTGCGCTGGGTGACGGGCCGCGAGGTCGTCGAGGTGCGCGCCACCGGGTCGGACGCCGGGCCCGCGATGTTCCGCGAGAGTGGCGACGTCGACACCGGGGCGGCCGTGCTGACGCTGGACGACGGCACGCTGGCCGTGGCTACGGCCGCACGGCTGAACGGCGCCGGGTACGACGCGCGGATGGAGCTGGCCGGGGAGCGGGACACGGTGGTGGTCGGCCTGGACGACCGTACGCCGATCGCCTCCACCGAGCCGGGCGGTCCGCCGGCCGCGGACAAGCCGTGGACCGGGTTCCTGGAGCGGTTCGGGCCGGCGTACGAGGCCGAGCTGAATGCCTTCGTCGAGGTGCTGAACGGTGAGCGGTCCAACCCGTGCGACGGCGGCGAGGCCCTGCGGGCGCTCCGGATCTCGGAGGCCTGCGAGCTGTCCCGCCGCGAGCGCAGACCGGTCCCCCTCGCGGAGATCGAGGGCGCCGGACCACAGGGGGAAACGGCCTGAGACGGCCGGCGCCGCGAGACCGGCGCACTGGCGACGGCCCTACGACCACGTCGGCCCCCGGCCTACCACCGCACCGGCAGCGTGCGTACCCCCCGCATGAGTGTGCCCGGCAGCCAGGGGCCCGGGGGGCCGTCCAGGGTGAGGTCAGGGGCCCTGGTCAGGAGGGCGGCGAGGACTGTGCGGGCCTCCAGGCGGGCGAGCGGGGCGCCCAGGCAGTAGTGGATGCCGTGGCCGAAGGCGAGGTGGCCGCGGGTGTCCCGGCGGAGGTCGAAGCGGTCCGGTTCGGCGTAGCGGGCGGCGTCGCGCTGGGCGGCGGAGAGGCCGACGATCACCCACTCCCCCTCGGCTATCGCGCTGCCGCCGATCTCCAGCGGCTCGGCCGCGAAGCGGTACGTGGCGTTCTCCACCGGGCCCTCGTAGCGCAGGATCTCCTCGACGGCGCCGTCCAGGAGGCTCATGTCGGCCCGCAGCGCGGCCAGTTGGTCGGGGTGACGGAGGAGGGTCAGGACGCCGTTGCCGATCAGGTTGACGGTGGTCTCGTGGCCGGCGACCAGCAGCAGGAAGGCCATGCCGCGCAGTTCTCGCGGGGAGAGCCGGTCGCCGTCCTCGGTGGTGGTGCGGACCAGGTCGGACAGCAGGTCGCCGGTGGGGCCGGCGCACCGCTTGTCCTCGATGAGTTCCGTGAGGTACTCGCCGAGGCGGACGGTGGCGTCGTACTCGCTCTCGGCGCTGCTGGGCGCGACCACCTCGGTGGAGATCTTCCGGAATGCGGCGCGGTCCATCTCGGGCACGCCGAGCAGCTCGCAGATGACGGTGATCGGCAGGGGGTAGGCGAGGGACTCCATCAGGTCGGCGCGGCCGCGCGGCAGCATGTCGTCGAGCAGGTCGGCGGTGATCAGCTCGATCCTCGGGCGCAGTGCGGCCACCCGGCGCATGGTGAACGCGCGTGTGACCAGGGCGCGCAGGCGGGTGTGCTGGGGCGGGTCGGTGACCAGCAGGTACTTGCCGATCAGTTCCTCGTCGAGCGGGGTCGCACCGATCTTCGTTCCGTCCTTGGCCAGCCGGGGGTCGGCGAGGGCGGCGCGCGCCTCCTCGTATCCGACGACCAGCCAGACCTCGTGGCCGCCGTCGGAGGCCGGCAGCCGGACGCGGTGGACGGGGCCGCGCTCACGCAGTCGCGCGTACACCGGATGCGGGTCGCGGCGGAAGGCGTCGCCGAACTCCTCCAGGTCGGTCACTCGCTCCATGCGTTCCCCCTCAGGACGCCTGCGGGTCCCTCCCACAGACCGCCTGCTGGTTCGAGAACGCCCGGGCCCCCCGGTTAGTGCCCGCCGTCCCCGCTCTCCTCCAGGAATCCCGCGTCGTACGCCAACAGGGCCACTTGGACGCGGTTGTTGAGGCCGAGTTTGGCCAGGATGCGGGAGACGTGGGTCTTGACGGTGGCCACGCTCATGAAGAGTTCGGCGGCGATCTGGGCGTTGGCGAGGCCACGGCCGACGGCGACGGCCACCTCGCTCTCCCGGTCGTTGAGTTCGGCGAGCCGTTCACGCGCGCGTGCCCGGCGCGTGTCGGCGCCGGTGGTCCCGGCCGCGTGGCGCATCAGCCGACGGGTGACGGCCGGCGACAGCACCGGCTCGCCGGCCGCGACACGGCGCACGGCCTGGACGATCTCGGCGGGCGGGGTGTCCTTGAGCACGAAGCCGGCGGCGCCCGCGCGCAGGGCCCGCAGCACCAGGTCGTCGGTGTGGAAGGTGGTCAGCACCACGACCTGGGGCGCGTTCTCCCGTTCGCGCAGCCGCCGGGTGGCGGTCAGGCCGTCCACGGAGGGCATGCGGATGTCCATGAGGACGACGTCCGGCCGGGTCCGGTCGACCAGGGCGACGACCTCGTCGCCGTCGCCGGCCTCCCCGACGATCTCGATGTCACCGGCCCCGCCCATCATCAGGGCCAGCCCGGCCCGCACGAGCGGGTCGTCGTCGACGAGGAGGAGCCGGATCGCGGTCGCAGTCATGGGGCTACGAAATCACGCGGACGGCGGGCGGTGCGGTGGACGCCGGGCCGAGTGGCTCCGGTCGCGGGTCCGGATCCGGAAGATGACCAGTCCGATCGCGCTGAAGCCGGCCGCCCAGGCCGGCCCCAGGGCGAGGTGCCCCCACAGCGCGGTGTGCCCGAAGGCTCCGCCGACGGCGAACTGCATGGGCCCGAACGACGGGAACCACTGCAGGACGGGCTTGTTGGCGAGCGGGTTGCCCAGCGGGTTCTGCAGGAACGTGTCCATCAGACCGCCCATGATGATCAGGAAGAACCCTTCCAGGTCCCGTTTGACCAGGACGCCGAGGAGGAGCCCGAGGGCGCCGTAGGTCAGGGCGATGACTGCGAAGCCGGTCAGTACGGCGAACCAGCCGGCCGCGCCCGGCCGCCAGAAGCCCAGCATGGCCAGTGCCGTGTAGAGCGCGATGGTGACGGCGACGGCGGCGACGGCGAGGGTCTTGGCGCCGATGAGCGTGGACTGCCGGTACCCGGCGAAGACCAGGCGCCGGTCGAAGACGAGCGCCTTGCGCACCGCGTCGAAGACGACGAACCCGGCGATCATCGTGACCGAGTTGAGCCCGGCCGAGATGAGGGTGAGGTGCCCGCCGTCCACGTGCAGCAGCCGGCCGGTGGAGTACAGCTTGAAGTCCAGCGGCTTGGGCCCGGCCATGGCGTCCATCATCAGGTACCAGGCGGGGACGAAGAGGACGAGCAGCAGCCCGGCGAGCCGGTTGCGCGTCTGGTCCCGCACGCAGAACCTGAGTGCGGTGGGGAACTGGCCGTACGGGGACCGGAGGCCGAGGGCGTCAGGCGTCGGCATGGTGCTCCTTCCGTACTGCCGCGCGCGGGGTGAGCCGGCCGTCGGTGAGGTCGGCCAGCAGGTCGAAACGGTCCTGCTCGAAGACGAGATGGGTGATGATGACGACGGCCCTGGCGCGCGCCCGCAGGCCCTCGACGAGGTCCCAGAACCGCAGGTAGGTCTCCCAGTCGAAGCCCTGGTAGGGCTCGTCGAGGAGCAGCACGTCCGGGTCGTGGAGCAGGGCGAGGGTGAGGTTGAGTTTCTGCCGGGTGCCGCCGGACAGCTCACCGGCCGCGGAGTCCAGGTACTGCTCGTAGCCGAGGAGGCGGACGAGTTCACGGCCGCGCTCCAGGTCGGGGAGGCGGTGGGCGGCGGCGAAGTAGCGCAGGTGCTGTTCGACGGTGAGGCTCGCGTTGACCACCGGGTACTGCGGGCAGTAGCCGAGGCCGCCGGAGAGCAGGACCTCACCGCGGTCCGCGGGCAGGGTGCCGGCGAGAATCTTGAGGAGGGTGGACTTGCCGGCGCCGTTCTCCCCCACGACACCGACGAGTTGTCCGGGGACGACGGTGAGGTCGGCGCCCCGCAGGACGGCGTGCTTGCGATAGGACTTGTGCAGGTCGCGGGCCTGAAGTACGGCGGGCGGCGCGGTGGTCGAGCTGGGCTCCATGCGCGGTCTCCCTAGGGGGCTTCTCCTTGCGGTTCCTGTGGGGGCGCGTTCAGCCCGCCGGCGTAGACGGTGAGCAGTTCCGGGGCCCAGCGGGCCATGCCGGCGGCCGACAGCGGGTCGGTGCCGAGGACTTCCCGGAGGCGGTCGCGCAGCAGGAACAGGGCCAGGTCGTTGGCGAGCAGCAGTGCGGCGCGAACCTCCGGGTCCCGGCCGGGCGAGGCCATGCCCGCCGCCACGAGGCCGTGCAGCGCGGCCTTGCTCAGCTCGAACAGCCGCTGGAACAGCTGCCGTCCCGCGTCGGTGTCGGACAGCAGGAGCCGGCGCAGGTAGCCGGGCAGCGGCGAGTCGTCCGGGAGGTGCCGGGCGAAGGCCTCGCTGAGCGAACCGGCTGCCGCGTCCGGGGCGAGCAGGTCGGGTCCGCCCTCCCCGGTCATCTCGCCGAGTAGGCCCTCGAAGACGTCCAGCACGTACTGGTCGACGGCCTGGCGCAGCCCGCCCTTCGAGCCGAAGTGGTGCACGACCAGGGCGGGCGAGACGCCGGCGGCGCCGGCGATCTGCCGCACGGTCACCGCGTCGGGGCCGCTCGCGGCGAACAGCCGCAGTGCCTCGTCGCGAATGACCGCGCGGGTCGTCCGGTCGTCACGGTTTGAACGCATGTACAGAATGTTAAACGCTTGTTCAGCCTCCTGTCCAGGCCACTCCAGGCACGGGGACTCGCCGGCGGCGCCCGGGGTACTCGGCGGGGCGTGAAGCGAGCTGATCATGTGAACGGGACAAGCGGATCCGGACACCGCCGGGCGCGCTCCGGCACCGAGCCGGTAGTGGCGCGCAGCGCGCTCGGCCTGCGGATGGCGCTGTCCGGCTTCTTCTTCCCGCTGTTCGCGGCGGCGTCCGCGGGCTTCGGGGTGTGGGCGTCCGGGTCGACACCGGAGGACCACCCGTCGGACGACTCGCTCTGGTGGGTCTGTGGCATCTGCGGGGTCCTGGCGCTGGTGGCGGCGGTCGACCTGGTGGTACTCGCGCGACGCAGGAAGCGCGAGAAGGCCCTGCCGCGGCCGTACGCCTCGGACGTGCGGTAGCCCATCGCCGAACCAGGCTCAGCCGCCCCACGGCAGCGTGCCCCGCACCCGGAAGCCGCCGGCCGGTGTCGGTCCGTGGTCGAGCCGGCCGCCGGCCAGGGTGGCCCGTTCGGTGAGGCCGATCAGACCCTGACCGGACCCGGGGACGTGCGGTACGTCGGTCTCGGGAGCGGGGTTGGTGACCGTGATCGTCAGGGCGTCGCCGGGGGTGCCGGTGACGGTGAGGGAGACCTCCGTGCCGGGGGCGTGTTTGCGGGCGTTGGTCAGGGCCTCCTGGGCGATGCGGTAGGCCGTGCGTCCCAGGGAGGCGGGGACCGCCGCGGGGTCGGGCACGCGCAGGTCCAGGGTCACCTTCATGCCCGCGTCCCGGCACTCGGCGACCAGCGCGTCCAGCCCGACGAGCGTCGGCTGCGGGCGTCCCCCGGCCGCGTCGTCGGACTCGCCGGCCCGGAGGACGCCGATGATCTCCCGCAGGTCCTGCAGCGCCTCGTGGGCGCTCTCCCGGATGACGCCGGCCGCCCGAGCGATCTCCTCGCGGGGCGCGTCCGGGCGGAACTCCAGGGCGCCCGCGTGCACGCTCAGCAGGGTGAGCCGGTGAGCCAGGACGTCGTGCATCTCGCGGGCGATGTCCTCGCGGGCCAGCCGCTGCGCCTGCTCGGCCCGCAGCCGGGCCTCCGTCTCGGCACGCCGGGCCCGGTCACGGAGGCTGAGCATGAGCTGCCGCTTGGAGCGCACGAACATGCCCCAGCCGACGACGGACACGGTCAGCAGCAGGGCGAACGCGACCGCGCCCACGTACGGCAGGTCCGGTTCCGGACGCAGCCAGTAGAACAGCGGTACGAGGAGCAGCTGGGCGCCGGCGATCCAGCCGACGTACCGCAGCGGCCTGTGTACGGCGACGGTGAACAGGGCGACCAGGCAGACGCCGCCCGCAGTGTCGGACGCGAAGCCGACCGGGATCATCGCGACGGCGAGTCCGACGGGCCAGCGGCGGCGCAGCCAGACGGCCTGGCAGGACAGCGCGCCCAGGGTCAGGTCGAGGACCACCAGGGGGCCGGGCAGGCCGGGCGTGTCGAGGACGGACTGGACGGACACCGCGAACAGCGCCCAGACCAGCAGGTAGCAGCACACGTCGACGATCCAGTCGCGGGCGGTGCGCCGGGGGCGGCGGCCGGCCGTGCCGGTGCCGGGTCCGGCGTCCAGTTCGTGCAGTACGGCGGACGGGAACATCCAGCGCCGGACGGGTTCCGCGTAGCCCGTGGCCTGCTGCGGCGTGTCACCTCTCACAGCCGACCAATCTAGAGACCGAAGGCGTCTGCGGCTGCTCAGGGCTCGTCATCGTCGACCAAAGTCGGTCCGCGAGGGACTTTCGATGGGCCCGTGGCGGCGAAGGCCGTACCGGCGCGGGACACGGCCCGCCCCGCGGCCGAGGGTGGGGGAGGCCGCGGGGCGGGGGCCGGCTCAGCAGCCGAAGTCGATGCGGGCGAACGTGTCGTAGTGGTCGGCGCTGTAGTAGTCCTCCTGGTGTTCCTCACCGGTGACGACGCGCCGGGCGCCGCGCGTGGGCGAGCCCGGGGTGATCACCGTGTACTCGTGGTAATAGCCGGACGACTGCGACGGCAGGACGCCCTCCCGGTTCTGGAAGACGGTCCCGTCCTGGGAGTAGGGGAAGGGGCCGCCCCGGTCGATGAGGTCCAGGGTGTCGTGGGCCTGCGTGGGCAGGTCGCCGTAGCAGACGCTGCCGACGGACGCGGCCGCGGCGTCCGCGGCCGGGGCGGTGACGGCCCCGCCGACGAGGAGGGCGGACAGCAGCGCGGCCGAGGCGCCGGCGCGGGTGATGCGTGGGGGGAATCTCATGACCTCATGATGACGCGCGTAGACGTGGGCACGTCAATGCGAGGAATGAAGAGTTCCCCGGCAAGTCCCGTGAGGTTTCCGCGACTTCACCCGCCGCTCCCGCGACTTCACCCGCCGACTCCGCGACTTGGCCGCGGCCTCCACGACTCACGCCGCCGTCCGGCGTCCCCACGCGGTCCCCGCCAGCACCAGCACCCCGCCCGCGAGACCCGTCGCGCCGAGCCGGTCGCCGCCGAGGGCGAGGCCGGCCGCGGCGGCCCACAGCGGCTCGGTGCCGAGCAGCAGGCCGACCCGGGACGGCGAGGTCCGGCGGACCGCCCACATCTGCACGAAGAACGCGAACAGCGTGCACAGCGCGGCCAGGAACAGCAGTCCGGTCCACTCCCCCGCGCCGAAGCCGGCCGCCGTCGCCCACGGCGAGGCTCCCCGGGCGGCCGACAGGGCCGCGAAGACGGCGACGGCGGTGCCGAGCTGCACCGTGGTGAGCGGCAGCGCTCCCGCGCCCCGTACTGACCGCAGCCGGGACATCGTGAGGACGTGCAGGGTGCGGGCGAGCGCGGCGAGCAGCATGAGGAGGTCGCCGGGGCCGGGGCGGGTGAAGCCGCCGTTCTGGGTGAGCAGGGCCACGCCGAGCACCGAGAGGGCGGCCGCGCCGAGGAAGGCCGGGGTGGGCCGGGACCGGGTGACGGCGGACTCGGCGAGCGGGGTGAAGATCATGGTGAGGCTGATGATCAGGCCCGCGTTGGTCGCCGAGGTGTGCACCACTCCGTAGGTCTCCAGCAGGAAGATTCCGCTGAGGATCAGCCCGAGCAGGACCGCGCCGCGCCACTGCGCCGCCGTCAGCGCGCGCAGGGCCCGGTGCCCGGCGACAACCAGGACGGGCAGGACGAGCGCGAAGCGCAGCACCAGGACGGCGAGCACCGTGCGGGTGGTGGTGATGTCCTTCGCGGCGAGATAGCTGGCACCCCAGCACACGGCGACGAGCAGGAGGGGCAGGTCGGTGTGCCGGGCACGCGCGGGCCTGAGCGTGCCGGGTACGGCGATCGACGTCATGGGGGCGGCTCTCCCGGTCTGCGTGCGGGGTGCGCAGACGTCGGCGGCTCGCGCGGGGACGATCACCGTACCCGTGGTGGTGATCTCCGGCTAGGCGTTTTCGGGGAGGTCGTAGGAGCCGTACTCGGGGGCGCCCGCCAGGTCGTACGACTGGATGGAGATGCCGGAGCGGGTGATTCGGCCGCCGGTGTGGCGGAAGCGGGTGGGGAGCGCGCCGTCCGTGAACAGGCGGCGGCCGGCGCCGAGGACGACGGGGAACGTCGCCAGGTGCAGGGTGTCGAGGAGCCGCAGGTCGATCAGGGAGCGGACCAGGGCGCCGCTGCCGTGGACCTGGAGTTCGCCCTCGGTGCGCTCCTTGAGGGCGGCGACCTCCTTGGCGAGGTCGCCGCCGACCACGGTGGTGCCGGACCACTCGGGGGCGGTCAGGGTGGAGGAGACGACGTACTTCGGCAGCGCGTTCAGTCTGGAGGCGATCGGGTCGGCCGGGTCGGTCATCCTCGGCCAGTAGGAGGCGAAGATGTCGTACGTGCGGCGGCCGAGGAGGAAGGCGCCCACCTGGCCGAAGACCTCGGTGACGAAGGCGCCGAAGTCCTCGTCGCCGTAGGTGAAGCTCCAGCCGCCCTGGTCGAAGCCGCCGCTGGTGTCCTCCTGGGGGCCGCCGGGCGCCTGGTAGACGCCGTCGAGGGTGACGAAGATGGTGGAGACGAGCTTGCCCATGGCGGGTACCTTCTTCCGGGTGCGGGGTCCGTTGTCATCAGCTCAGACCCCGCCCGGCCCCGCAACTCATCGGTTCAGCCGGCGTGGGTGGAGAACAGTCCTCCGGTCGGCCCCTGTTTGTCGCCGCCCTGGGCCTTCCGCAGCGCGTTGGCGAGGCTCTCGATGGTGAGGGACTGCAGGATGACCCGGCCGTTGCCCTCCAGGGTGGCCAGGGACAGGCCCTCGCCGCCGAACACGGCGTTCATGAGGCCCTGGCGGTTGAGGCCGCCGACGCGCTGGACGCCGTACTGGATGCCCTCCTCGAAGGCGACGACACAGCCGGTGTCGACCTCGATGCGGCCGCCGAAGTCGGCCGGGTTCAGGTCGATGAAGTTGCCGGCGCCGGCGATGATCACGGTGCCGCGGCCGGTGAACCTCTCCAGGACGAAGCCCTCGCCGCCACTCATGCCGGTGCGGCCGCCCTGGAAGGCGATGCCGAAGTCGACGGTGGACTCGGCTGCCACGAAGGCGTCCTTCTCGGCGAACCACGCGCGCGTGCCGTCAAGTTCCAGGGCGCGCATCTCCCCGGGGAGCACACCGGCGAAGCCGACGGTGCCCTCGCCGCCCTGGGCGCTGAAGTACTGGAAGGCGAGCGACTCGCCGGCGAGCATGCGCTGGCCGGCCTGCATGGCGGTGCCCATCGCCTGGCGGAGCATGCCGCCCATGCCGCCGCCCGCGCCGGAGCCGCCCTGCTGCGGGCCGCCGCCCGACGGCCCGGACAGACGGGTCTCCATGGTCACGTTCGTGGTCTTGAACAGGAACTTCCCGGCCTCGCAGTAGACGGTCTGGCCGGGGTACAGGTTGACGACCGCCATCTGCATGGCGCTGCCGACGATCTCTTGCTGAAGGGTCACGGGGGAAGAACGCCGAAGGTGGAGTCAAGAGTTCCACTCACGCCGAGATCGATGTCCGCCGGCCGCCAGCACTCCGTGCCCCGGCCCGCTGGGATGGACGGCATGACAACGACTCGAGGATCTCTGTACGGCAGGACGGCCCTGGTCACCGGCGGCAGCCGGGGCATCGGGGCGGCCACGGCACTGCGGCTCGCGCGCGCGGGCGCCGACGTGGCGGTGACCTACGTGAACGGCAAGGAGGCGGCCGAGGACGTCGTTCGGGCCGTGGAGGCGCTGGGGCGCCGCGCGGTGGCCCTGCGCGCGGACGCGGCCGACCCGGTGGAGACGGCGGACGCGGTTGCGCGTACGGCGGAGGCGCTCGGCGGCCTCGACGTGCTCGTGAACAACGCGGGCATCGGTGTGCTGGGACCGCTGGACACGCTCACCGTGGCGGACGTCGACCGGGTGCTCGCCGTGAACGTGCGCGGGGTGTTCCTGGCCTCGCAGGCGGCGGCCGCGCGCATGCCGTCCGGTGGCCGCATCGTCACGGTTGGCACGTGCATGACGCAGCGGGTGCCCGGGCCCGGCGGGACCCTGTACGCCATGAGCAAGGCGGCGCTGGTCGGCCTGACCAAGGCGCTGGCCCGGGAGCTGGGCGGGCGCGGCATCACGGCGAACATCGTCCACCCGGGCCCGACGGACACGGACATGAACCCGGCGGACGGCCCCTACGCGGCCGGGCAGGCCGGGATGACCGCGCTGGGCCGGTTCGGGACGGCCGACGAGGTGGCCGCCACGGTCACCCACCTGGCCGGCCCGGACGCGGCGTACGTCACGGGCGCGGAGTTCGCCGTCGACGGCGGGCACGCGGCCTGAGGCCGGCACCCGCGCGCCTCGCTCCTCACCGCGGTTCCGGTGAGGGGCCGTGTGGCCGGTGTGCGGGGGCGGGTGGCCGGGGTGGGGCGCGCCAGTGCTGTCCAGGCCGGTGCGCCCCACGTGTGAGGGCCCGTCAGCCGCCGAGTTCCTGGTGGCGGGCCGTGAGGGCGGTGGTGCCCTGTTCCGTCAGGGAGCCGAACAGGCGGAGGCGGGAGATGCCGCCGTCGGGGTAGATGTCCACGCGCGCGTGGGTGCCGACGGCCGGGGCCGGGAGGACGAAGCGGTGGTTGGTGTCGGGCTGGAGGCGGGTGCGCGGGAGGACCTCGCGCCACTCGCCGCTCTCGCCGTCCTTCACCGACACCGACGCCCAGCCCGCACTGTTGCCCTTCAGGTAGGCGGTGTCGATCTCGACCGCGCGGATCTCGGACTGGGCGGCCAGCCGGTAGCGGATCCAGTCGTTGCCCTGGTCGCGGCGGCGGCGCGTCTCCCAGCCGTCGTCCATCTTGCGGGAGCGGCCCGGCTGGATGGTGTTGGTGGCCGGCGAGTAGAAGAGGTTGGAGGCGTCCTCCACCTGGCCGCCGTTCTCCAGGGCGACCACGTCGAAGGCGCCGAGGACGCCCAGCCACTGCGGGTCCGGGACGACCTCGCCGTACACGCGCAGGCGGGCGATGCCGCCGTCGGGGTGCTGGTTGACGCGCAGGTGGGTGAAGCGCTGCTCGACCGAGACGGCGAAGCCGTTGGCGGCGTGGCCGCCGACGGCGGTGCGCGGCACGAGGGTCGTCCACTTCACGTCGTCGCCGAGCAGTTCCTCCGGGGACGGCGAGCCGGGTACGGACGCGGCGTCGACGGACACGGCCTGCGGGTAGTTGCCGCGGAAGTGGGCCGTGTCGACGACGATCCCGCGGATCACCCCGGGCGCCCCGAGCCGGACCAGCGCCCAGTCGTGGTCCTCGGCGGTCGGCCACGGGTGCTCGGCGGACACACCGCGCCGGCGGCGGGTCTCCCAGCCGTCCATGATCTTGCCCTTGTGCCCGAAGTGCTCGGGGTCGAACTCGGCGCGCTCGGGCACCAGCAGGTTCTCCCGCTGGGCGAAGAACTCGTCGTTGGCGGCGATGACACCGGCGCCGAGCTGCCGGTCGGCGAGGTTGGCGTACTGGGTGAAGGGGAAGTCGGCGGTGCGGTAGTCCGCGTACGGGTCACCGCCTCCGTAGGGGTTCGCGTCGCCGGTGAAAGTCGGTATCGCCGTCACGGTGATCAGGGATTCCTTTCTGCACGTCGGTCGGCCGGGTGGCCTCGGTGGCTTACTGGGGGCGGGTGAGCAGCGTGCCCTTCGGCTCGGTGAACTCGCCCTCGGCGACGATGCGCTCGCCGCGCAGCCAGGTGGACTTGACGACGCCGTGCAGGGTCTTGCCGGCGTAGGCGGTGACGCGGTTGCGGTGCTGGAGGCCGGCCGGGTCGACGGTGAACGTCTCGTCGGGGGCGAGCACGGCGAAGTCGGCGTCGTGGCCGGGCGCGATGGCGCCCTTGACGGCACCGAGGCCGGCCAGGTCCGCGGTCCGCGCGGACATCCAGCGGACGACGTCCTCCAGGGTGTGACCGCGCCTGCGGGCCTCGGTCCATACGGCGGAGAGGCTGAGCTGGAGGCCGGAGATGCCGCCCCAGGCGGTGGCGAAGTCGTCGGTCTTCAGGTCGGTGGTGGACGGCGAGTGGTCGGTGACCACGCAGTCGATGGTGCCGTCGGCGAGCGCCTCCCAGAGCAGGTCCTGGTTGGCGGCCTCGCGGATCGGCGGGCAGCACTTGAACTCGCTCGCGCCGTCGGGGACTTCCTCGGCGGTCAGGGTGAGGTAGTGCGGGCAGGTCTCCGCGGTGACCCGGACGCCCTCGGCGCGGGCGGCGGCGATCATCGGCAGCGCGTCGCTGGAGGACAGGTGCAGGATGTGCACACGGGCGTCGAACCGCCGGGCCTGCGCGATGAGCGCGGCGATCGCGGTGTCCTCGGCGTCGCGCGGACGGGAGGCGAGGAAGTCGGCGTACTTGGGGCCGCCGTGCTGCGGCGCGGCGGCGAGGTGGTGCGGGTCCTCGGCGTGCACGATGAGCAGGCCGCCGAAGCCGGCGATCTCGGCCAGCGAGCGGGCGAGCTGCTCCTGGTCCAGGTGCGGGAACTCGTCCACGCCGGACGGGGACAGGAAGCACTTGAAGCCGAAGACCCCGGCGTCGTGCAGCGGGCGCAGGTCCTTGACGTTGTCGGGCAGGGCGCCGCCCCAGAAGCCGACGTCGATGTGCGCCTTGTCGGCGGCGACCGCGCGCTTGACGTCCAGGTGGTCGACCGTCGTGGTCGGCGGGAGGGAGTTCAGCGGCATGTCGACCAGGGTGGTGATGCCGCCGGCCGCCGCGGCGCGCGTGGCGGTCCAGAAGCCCTCCCACTCGGTGCGGCCGGGGTCGTTGACGTGGACGTGGGTGTCGACGAGGCCGGGCAGCAGCACGTGGTCGCCGACGTCCTCCAGCAGGGCCGTGGCCGGCACCTCGGCGTCGTACGGCAGTACGGCCGTGATCCTCCCGGAGGTGACGGTGACCGTGGCGGCCCGCATCCCTTCCGGAGTGATGACCCGCGTCGAGCGCAGCACCAGTTCAGCGTCGGACACCCGAACCCCTTTCTCCACCGCCGTTGCCGCCCGGAAAACGCCTTGATATGCGGATGTAGATCCACGTAACGGACTTCAACGTTCTGTTGAAGGAGTCTTCACTCCCGCCCGTCCGCCGTCAAGGGGCACACTTCCGAGCGGGAGGCGGCGGCCGCTAACTCTGGACGTTTCCACAAGGCGGAATTAGAATTCCGGTACGCAGAACGTAGCTACGTACAATCAGGGAGTCAACCGACTGCCGGGTAGGCTTCTGCCCTCCCCGCCAGTCCCGAAAGGAACGTGCCGTGCCGACGTCCAGCGCCAGCACCACCGACTCCGCCAAGACCTCCGCCGGCGGCGGGGTCCAGTCCCTGGAGCGCGCCTTCGACCTGCTTGAGCGGATGGCGGACGCGGGGGGCGAGGTGGGCCTGAGCGAGCTGTCCGCGTCCAGCGGGCTGCCCCTGCCGACCATCCACCGGCTGATGCGCACCCTGGTCGCCTGCGGCTACGTGCGCCAGCAGCCCAACCGCCGGTACGCGCTCGGGCCCCGGCTGATCCGGCTCGGCGAGTCGGCCTCCCGGCTGCTCGGCACCTGGGCCCGGCCCTACCTGGCCCGGCTCGTCGAGGAGACCGGCGAGACCGCCAACATGGCCCTGCTGGACGGCGACGAGATCGTCTACGTGGCGCAGGTGCCGTCGAAGCACTCGATGCGGATGTTCACCGAGGTGGGCCGGCGGGTGCTGCCGCACTCCACGGGCGTCGGCAAGGCGCTGCTGGCGAGCACGCCGGACCACGAGGTGCGGGCGCTGCTCGCGCGCACGGGGATGCCGGCGGCGACGGACAAGACGATCACCACAGCGGAGGGGTTCCTGGCGGCTCTGGAGGAGGTACGGCAGGCCGGGTACGCCGTCGACGACAACGAGCAGGAGATCGGGGTGCGGTGCCTCGCGGTGTCCGTGCCGGAGTCTCCGACGGCGGCGGCGATCTCGATCTCCGGGCCGGCGGGACGGGTCACCGAGGCGGCTACGGAGAAGATCGTTCCGCTGTTGCATGAGGTCGCGCTGGAGCTGTCTCAGGCGTTGGCCAGTTCCGGGGCCTGATCGGTTCGGGGCGCCTGAGGGGGTGGGGGCCCTGAGCGTGGGCGGGTGCGGGTGCTTCGTGGCTTGTCGCGCCCTGCGGCGGAGCCGCAGATCGATACAGCCCCGCACCCCTTTTGGTTGGACCAGGCACCCGGCGCTTTCAAGGTCCCGGGGGTTCGCCGAAGAGGTCCACTGCCTGTTTGACGTCCGAGAGGCCTCGGGACAGGGCGCTCACCGAGCCGATGGCGCCGGCCACCAGTAACAGGGAACCGCGCAGGCGGGGGATCTCGGGGGCGCCGCCCGCGGCCATCGCGGCGAGGGCCGCCAGTTCGTCCTCGGCTATGGCCCGGTCGGGGAACTCGGAGGGTATCGCGGCGAGTTCCCGGCGCAGCCGGGACACGGCGGTCCGCAGTTCCGCCACGCGCGGGTCCTCGTCGCTGCCGGTCACTGGCCTCTGCCCCAAGCTCCGCAACACAGCCCTCCCCCTGACACTCCGTCGTGCGCGGGTCAGTAAACGCCACGGCGTCCGGGAGCGCCACAGCGCGGACCGAAATTCAGCCCATCGAAGCCGTCTGCCGTGAGCGCGGGTCCGGTATGCAGGACGCATGACGGATCACCGGGACGGACACGGGGAGATCGCCGGGCTGCTGCTCGCCGCCGGCGGGGGACGACGGCTCGGCGGGCGGCCGAAAGCGCTGCTGGAGCACCGGGGGCGGCTCCTGGTGGAGCACGCCGTCGAGGTGCTGCGGGCAGCAGGGTGCGGGACGGTGCACGTCGTGCTGGGCGCGCAGGCGGCGGAGGTCCGGGAGCGGGCCGAACTGGACGGCTGCGTGCTCGTCGACAACCCCGCGTGGGCGAGCGGCATGGGGTCTTCCCTGCGCGCGGGTCTCGGCTCCCTCGCCGGTACGGGCGTACGCGCGGCCCTCGTGAGCCTGGTCGACCAGCCGGGCATCGGGCCGGCGGCGGTCTCCCGGGTACTCGGCGCCTTCGAGAACGACTCCTCGCTCGTCTCGGCCGCCTACGACGGCGTACGCGGGCATCCCGTGCTCCTCGGCGCGGCCCACTGGGCGGGCATCGCGGCGACGGCGACCGGCGACCGCGGGGCGCGCGCCTACCTGCGGGAGCACGCGGCGGCGGTCAGGCTGGTGGAGTGCGCCGACGCGGCCGAGCCCTACGACATCGACACCGAGGCAGATCTGGGCCACCTTGAGTGAACGGGGTGGCACCCAGCGCCACCTTTCCTCGACTCAGAGAATCTCGATATCAACAAACCATTGAAGTTCCACGATGAGGAAACTACTATCCACTGTTCAGAAGCGCCCGCCCGCACAGCCGGCGCTGTTCGCCCTATTCGTGCCACCTGGCACCCGGTGCCACCGCTGAAGGAAGTGACAGCTCATGTCCGCACCAGCGCCGTCCCCGCTGGCCATCGTCGACGCCGAGCCCCTGCCCCGCCAGGACGAGGTCCTCACCGACGCGGCGCTCGCCTTCGTGGCGGAGCTGCACCAGCGGTTCACCCCGCGCCGTGACGAACTCCTCGCCCGCCGGGCCGAGCGACGCGCCGAGATCGCCCGCACCTCCACGCTCGACTTCCTGCCCGAGACGGCCGCCGTGCGCGCGGACGACTCCTGGCGGGTCGCCCCGGCCCCGGCCGCGCTGAACGACCGGCGCGTCGAGATCACCGGCCCCACCGACCGCAAGATGACCATCAACGCCCTGAACTCCGGGGCGAAGGTCTGGCTCGCCGACTTCGAGGACGCCTCCGCGCCCACCTGGGAGAACGTCGTCCTCGGCCAGCTCAACCTGATCGGCGCCTACACCCGCACCCTCGACTTCACCGACGAGCGCACTGGCAAGTCGTACGCCCTGCGGCCGGCCGAGGAGCTGGCGACGGTCGTCATGCGCCCGCGCGGCTGGCACCTCACCGAGCGCCACCTCGTCGACGCCGACGGCACGCCGGTCCCCGGCGCCCTCGTCGACTTCGGCCTGTACTTCTTCCACAACGCCCAGCGCCTGCTGGACCTCGGCAAGGGACCGTACTTCTACTTGCCGAAGACCGAATCGCACCTCGAAGCGCGCCTGTGGAACGAGGTGTTCGTCTTCGCGCAGGACTACGTCGGCATCCCGCAGGGCACCGTCCGGGCCACCGTCCTCATCGAGACGATCACCGCGGCGTACGAGATGGAGGAGATCCTCTACGAACTCCGCGACCATGCCTCCGGGTTGAACGCAGGCCGCTGGGACTACCTGTTCTCCATCGTGAAGAACTTCCGCGACGGCGGCCCGAAGTTCGTCCTCCCGGACCGCAACGCGGTCACCATGACGGCCCCGTTCATGCGCGCGTACACCGAACTCCTCGTCCGCACCTGCCACAAGCGCGGTGCGCACGCGATCGGCGGTATGGCGGCGTTCATCCCGTCGCGCCGGGACGCGGAGGTCAACAAGGTGGCCTTCGAGAAGGTCCGCGCCGACAAGGACCGCGAGGCCGGTGACGGCTTCGACGGCTCCTGGGTCGCCCACCCGGACCTGGTCCCGATCGCCATGGAGTCCTTCGACAAGGTCCTCGGCGACAGGCCGAACCAGAAGGACCGGCTGCGCGAGGACGTGCACGTCGAGGCCGGTGACCTGATCGCGATCGACTCGCTGGAGGCGAAGCCGACGTACGCGGGCCTGGTCAACGCCGTGCAGGTCGGCATCCGGTACATCGAGGCGTGGCTGCGGGGGCTCGGCGCGGTCGCCATCTTCAACCTGATGGAGGACGCGGCCACCGCGGAGATCTCCCGCTCCCAGATCTGGCAGTGGATCAACGCGGGCGTGGAGTTCGAGAACGGCGAGGAGGCCACGCCGGAGCTGGCCCGCAAGGTCGCCGCCGAGGAACTGTCCAACATCCGCGAGGAGATCGGCGAGCAGGCCTTCGCGGCCGGGCACTGGCAGGAGGCGCACGACCTGCTGCTGACGGTGTCCCTGGACGAGGACTACGCCGACTTCCTCACCCTGCCGGCGTACGAGCAGCTCACTGGCTGACGCCCGGCGAGGAGTACGGCGAGCGGCCCCGGGGACGTGTCCCCGGGGCCGCTCGGCCGTCCCCGCCCTCAGCCCAGGTGGGTCGACCAGTCCCGCTCGGCGGCCGGCCTGCCGTGCAGGTCGGGGACGTGTCTGAGCCAGTCCGGACGGCCCTGCCGGGTCCTGGCGGTGCGTTCGGCGTCCTCGGCGGCGAGTGCGTCCCGCCCGGGGAAATCGGTGGGCAGCCACTCAGGTGAGCGCTCCAGGCGGGCGAGGAGATGGGTGACGTAGGCGTCCCGTACGTCGTCGGGCGTGGCGAAGCCCGCGTCCTCGGCCAGCCAGGCGTCGGGCACCTCGGCGAGGATCCCGCGCAGCAGCTCCTCGGTGACACGGGGCGCGAGTTCGGCGTCGGCGGCCCGGACGTCGGGGCCGCAGGGGCCGAGCGCGTGGTGCCGGAAGTCGTAGCGGCGGCCCGGGGCGGTGGTGTCCCAGCGGTGGTGGAAGACCAGGGCGGCGCCGTGGTCGATGAGCCACAGACGGGGCCGCGCGATGCCGGACGTCGGCCAGACCATGAGGTTGGAGCTGTGGACCGTACGGTCCACGTTGACGGTCAGCGCGTCCAGCCAGACGATCCGGCCGGCCTCCAGCGGGTCGACGGTGACGTGCCGGGCGACCTCGGGGGTGAAGTCGCGGGCGCCCGGCAGGAAGTCCATGCCGAGGTTGAGGCCCGCACTGGCGCCGTGCAGGTCGCGCACCTCCTGGTGCGGCTCCCCGGCGGCGATGGCCGGGTCGAAGTGCACGAGCACCAGTTCGGGGAAGCGGAGGCCGAGGGCGCGGGCCAGCTCGCCGACGATGATCTCGGCGACCAGCGCCTTGTGGCCCTGCGCCGAGCCGGTGAACTTGACGACGTAGGTGCCGAGATCGTCGGCCTCGACGACAGCGGGGACGGAGCCGCCGGATCGCAGCGGGGTTACGTATCGGACAGCAGTTACGTCGCGTAGCACGGGTTCAGGGTATGCGGTGCAGGGAATGTGGCGGCCGCCTAGAGAGCGCGGGTGCGTTGTGGCTTGTCGCGCCCGCGCGGCGGAGCCGCATATCGAAACAGCCCCCGCCCCTTCGGGCGCTTCGGTGGGCCCGGGTTTGTCAGACCGCGCGCAAGGGGCTGGGCAGGGGCCGGTACTGCGCGGCCGCGCCGTCGGCGCCGGTCCAGCGGAGGAGGAGGTTGGTCTTGGTGGGGAGGGTGGGGGTGGTGAGGAGGGCGGGGATCTCGGGGAGGGGGTGGCGGGAGAGTTCCGCGCGGGCGGCGGGCCAGGGGTCGAACCCGGGGTGGTGTTCGGAGAGGGCGGCGGCGATCTCGCAGACATGGTTGACGACCAGGCAGTACACCAGCCGCTCCCAGCCCGCCTCGCGGGAGACGTCGGAGAGGAGCTTGGCGCCTTCGGCGTCCCGGAAGAGGGCCTGGACCGGGGTGCCGCTCGCGTCGACGGCGACGAGCGTGTTCTGCAGGTGCGCCTCGAGGACGACCCCGTACTCGGCGAAGGCCGTCAGCGCCGGTGGGACGACCTGGCTCAGGTAGGCGCGCCACCAGGCCGCCGGGTCGGCCGCGGTGGCGAGGGGGCTGCCGTCGAAACCCTCGGCGAGGCCCGCCGCGAGCAGCGGGGTGGCGCTGGGCAGGAGGTGGCCGCGCAGGCCGTCGCGGACCAGGACGGCGAGTTCCTCGAAGGCGAAGGCGGCGGTGCGGTAGCCGCAGTCGCTCAGCCAGGCCGCCGGGCCGGGGAGCGCCCTGAAGGCCCCGGTCACCGCCCCGTCGGTACGGCGCAGCCGGAGCAGGTCGTGCCGCCACAGCCGGCGGATGTCGTTGGTGATCCGCACGTCGAGGCTGAACTTGAGGAACAGGTCCCGTGCGGGCTCGTACAGGGTCCGGACCGCCGCCGTGGGCCAGAAGTCGTCCGGGGTCCGGCCGAGGCGGAGCAGGCGTCCGTCGGCGAAGGCGGGGGCGAGGTCGCGGGCGACAAGGTCGAGCTGCCAGGGATGGGCCGGGAGCAGCCGGTAGCCGGGCGGGGCGGCGCCGAGGGCGTCCAGGGCAGCGGTGTCGCCGTCCTCGGCGACCTGGTCCTCGCGCACGCCGAGCAGCACCAGCGGGAAGCGGGCGTGCGCCTCGGGCGCGTACGGCAGCCAGGCCGCCGCCGGACCGCCGCCGCGCGCCTTGGGGGCCGGATGGCAGGGGTGCCCGGTGATCAGGGCCTGCTCGGAGAGCAGGTACGGGTCCGTGGGTGGCGTCGCCCGGTCGCGCGCGGTGAGCAGGGCGGCGACGGCGTCCCGGCTGTCGATCATCTCGGCGGGCAGGTCGCCTCCGGCCAGGCCGGTGTGCCGGCGCAGTTCCTCGGCGACGAGTTTGACCAGTTCGGTGTGGCCGATCCGGTGCCAGGTTCCGGACGTGTACAGCTCGGGTCCGGCGGGTCGCCGGCCGTCGCGCAGCCGAAGCAGGCGGCCGGTGGGCAGCCGGTGGACACGCCGGGTCCCGGTGCCCGGGAGGGGCTCTGCCACTTCCCGCAGGAGGCAGTTGAGCAGCGGCGCGGTCGCGTACGCGTCGGCACGCCGGCCGACGGCGTCGGTGGGGGGTGTCAGGTCCACGCGATCCATTCGTTCTCGTCCGGTCGGGTTCTCGTCCGATGTCGGGTCCTCGTCCGGCCGCTCTCGTCCGATCGTTCCGGCCCGGTCGTTCCGGCCCGGTCGTTCCGGCACGGCCACTCTCGGCCAGTCGTCCTACCGGGCCCCATCGCGGCGAGCCGTTCGTACGAGGATCCTTTCGTACGCGGGTCGTCTCCGGTCACGATCAGTATGGCGGTCGTCGCCGCCATGGTGCCCCGAGCCGCCCGTCCCCGAGGAGCCGACCGTGTCCCGTTCCGCCACCGCCGAGGCGTCCCTCGCCGAGGAGCTGGCCGCCGTCCGGCCCGCCCTGCTGCCCCGGTACCGCCAGGTGCTGCCCGGTGCCCGCGCGGCCGTGCTGAGCCGGCTGTGGCGGGCGCTCGCGCATGAGCCGCTGCCCTGGATCGACCGCAGGACGCGGGGCGCGCACAGCCTCGCCCTGCGGCTCGCCGACGGCCGGGTGCTGCACGGGCCGCCGGCGGACCCGTACGCGACCACGGCGTACACCCCCGCCGTCCGGCTCGGCCGGGAGCGCTACGACGATCCGGTGCACCTCATGACGGACCTCGGCGTGCCGCACGCGACGGGTTTCGCGGCCGAACTCGCCCACAGTGTCGCCTCGCTGGCGCTCTCGCGGGCCGGGGCGGATCACTCGAAGGAGTGGCCCGCGCGGGACTGGGAGTGGGAGCAGCGGGTGACCGACGGCCACCCGTTCCACCCCAACTGCCGTTCCCGGCCCGGCTTCTCGGTGGCCGAGCAGCTGGCGTACGGCCCGGAGCACGGCCCGCTGGTGGAGCTGGGCACGGTCGCGGTGCCGGCCGCACGGTGTCTGGTGTCGGGGACGTGGCCGGAGGAACTCCGGGACGGGGAGCGGCTGTTGATCCCGGTGCATCCGTGGCAGGCGGCGCACGTGCTCAAGCGGTCGTACGACCCGTGGCGCGCCGCGCACCCGCTGATGTCGCTGCGCACGCTCGCCCTGCCCGGCGGTCCGCACGTGAAGACGGCGCTGAGTGCCCGGCTGACCTCCTCGGTGCGGGACATCTCCGCGTACTCGATCGAGGCGGCGGCGGTCCTGTCGTCGTTCGCGACGGAACTGGCGGCGCGCACGGACGGGCTGCTGCACGTGACGCGGACGCTCGGCGCCGTCACCGACGGCTCCCCCGACCTCGCGGCGCTGCTGCGGGAGTCACCTGAGGTCTACGCGGGCTCGGGGGAGCGGGTGGTGCCGGTGGCCGCGCTTCCCGGCACCGGTCTGCCCGGCTCCCCCGGCTGGCCGGCCGCGTTCACCCGGCTGGCGCTCACGGTGGGCCTGCGGCTGCTGGACCTCGGGGTGGCCCTGGAGGCGCACGGCCAGAACCTGCTGGTGGTCCTGGCGGCGGACGGCACTCCGCTGCGGCTGGTGTACCGGGACCTCGCCGACATCCGGATCAGCCCGGCCCGGCTGGTCCGGCACGGCATCACCCCGCCCGCGCTGACCGGCCGGCTGGTCACGGACGACGAACAGGCCCTGCGCCGCAAGCTGTTCGGCTCACTGGTGGCGGGATCGCTCGCGGCGACGGCAGGTTCGGGCCCGGCGCTGGGGGCCGCGCTGGCGGCCGCCGTACCGGACGTTCCGTGCACTCCGGACCTGAGCGAGCTGCGCCGATCCCCCATCCCGGCCAAGGCGTTGACGCTGATGCGCCTCTCCCCGGAGACTCCCGGGGACCAGTGGGCGGCGCTGCCGAACCCGCTCGTTTTGGAGCCCGGCGCCCTGGATCAATAGGATCCGCCGATGATCAGAAGACAACGGCTGGCGGCGGGCGTCTGTGCCCTGCTCGCCGCCCTGGCGGCCGGGATCTCCTTCCCCGGCCAGGCGGTCGCCGACGAGACGGACGAACCCGCGCCCAAGGTCGAACTCGTGCTGGACGTCAGCGGTTCGATGCGCGCCCGGGACATCGACGGCGAGAGCCGGATGGCGGCGGCCAAGCAGGCGTTCGACGAGGTGCTCGACGCGACGCCCGAGGAGGTCCAGCTCGGCATCCGCACGCTCGGCGCCGACTACCGGGGCAACGACCGCAAGGAGGGCTGCAAGGACACCGCGCGGCTGTACCCGGTCGGCCCGCTGGACCGGACCGAGGCGAAGACGGCCGTGGCCACGCTGACCCCGACCGGCTGGACGCCGATCGGTCCGGCACTGCTGAAGGCCGCGGACGACCTGAACGGTGGCGACGGCACCCGCCGGATCGTCCTGATCAGCGACGGCGAGGACACCTGTCAGCCGCTGGACCCCTGTGAGGTGGCCCGCGAGATAGCCGCCAAGGGCATCGGGCTGACCATCGACACCCTCGGCCTGGTGCCGGACGCGAAGACCCGCGACCAGCTGAGCTGCATCGCGGACGCGACCGGCGGCACGTACACGGACGTACGGCACAAGGAAGAACTCAGCGACCGTGTCGGCCAGTTGGTGGACCGGGCGGCCGATCCCGTCGTGACGCCGGTGGCCACCGAGGGCGCGGCGCAGTGCGCGAAGGCGCCGGCCCTGAAGTCCGGGCTCTACACGGACCACGTGGGGTTCGGGCAGCAGCGTTGGTACAAGGTGGACGTCGACGCCGGCCAGGAGCTGCGCGCCGGGGTCAGCGTGGCGGCCGACCGGGCCGTGAACCCCGACTACGGGCTGCTGCTGCGGGCGGTGACCGTGCAAGGCCGGGAGATCGTGCGCGGTGAGGCCGCCGGCAACGGCCGTACGGACATGATCTCCACGGGTCTTCGCTACCCGAGGCCGGCGAGCGACGACGACAACGCCCCCGCGGAGACCGTGTGCCTCCAGATCACCCAGTCCTTCTCGGCCGCGCCGGGCGTGAAGACCACGCCCGGGATGCCGCTGGAGCTGACCGTCGACGTCGTCGGCGGGCCGCACCGGGCGAGCGACGTGGCCGCGTTCGGGCTCGGGCGGGGCTGGTGGCTGCTGGGGGCGCTGGTGCTCACGGGCTTCGTCGCCGGTCTGCTGTGGGGCTGGCTGTCACGCTGGCGGGTCGCGGTCTGGAGGACCAACTGATGCGAACGACACGTAAGCTGGGCGCCGTGGCCGGTGTGCTGCTGGCGCTCGGGCTCGCGGCCGGACCGGCCGCCGCCGGCCCCTCGCCCTCCCCGAGCGCGTCGGACGACGGCAAGGCTCCCACCCAGGCGGGCACGTCCTTCCGTACGGCGACGGAGATCGAGCAGGGGCAGGACGCGACGGCCTCCGGGTCGACGGGTGACTACCTGTACTGGGCGTTCCCGGCGGACGCGGGACAGCGGCCCACCGTCAGGGCAACGGTCAAGCTGCCGGACACGCACGGCGCGCAGAGCTGGCAGATCGACGTGTACGACGGTCTGCGGCGCCGGCAGTCCTGTCAGTACGGGTCGGCCACACGGACCGCGGAACAGGGCACGGTCGGCGTCGAGTTGGCGTGTGTGCTGCGGACGGTTCGGGCGTGGTCGGAGCCGTGGGCCGACGATCCGTTGCCGGGTACGTACTACATCCGGCTGACCTCGGTCGAGCTGGGTTCGGCGGACCTCGGCAAGCCGGTCAGCGCGCAGGTCCGGGTCGACTCCAAGGACATCGGCGGGGCGGCGGCGGTCGACGGCTCGCTGGCGAAGCCGCTGGTGCCGGGGATCGCGGTGGCGTCGGACGACTCCGGGTCCGCGGTGCTGTCGAGTACGGAGCCGAAGGACGGGTGGACCTCGGGGTGGTGGTCCGACCGGTGGGTGTGGACCGCCGTCGGCGGGGCGCTGGCGGCTCTCGCCGGAGTCGGCGGGTATGCACTGACCCGTGGGACGGGGCGGCGGCCGGCGTCCTCGTAGCGCGAAGGCCCGTCGCCCGGCGGGCCTTCCTGCGTCTCCCACCCACCCACCCGACTCGGCGAACTGGAAAGCCGGCCGAGGAAACAGACCCGGGCGGGGGACGGGCTCGGCCGGCTGGAAGCGCCCCGAAGGGACGCGGGGAACTGCGCGACCAGCCAGGTACGGCCCGCAGTCGGAGTGCGCACCGGGCGGCGGCGCTTCAGTCCTGGCGCAGGGACTTCGCGAGGGGGCTGTCTCCGGTCACGGTCGCCCGCCCGGCGTGCACCGCGGCCCGCAGGGACAACCGACCCTGGGCGAGGGCCTCGCAGGTGGGCGCGTCCAGGCGGAGACGCGCGTCCGGCTCGGCGGGAGCCGGGCCCTCGCCGTAGACCGGCCCGGTGTCCGCGCCGGCGCGCACGTGGAACACCCCCTCCTCCAGCTCGACTTCGACCACCCCCTCCCCCTCCAGGGCCCGCAGCAGCGGCAGCGCGAACCAGTGGGCGCGGACCGCGTCGGTGGGGCGCCGGGCGCCCAGTTCGGCCTCGCCCCACTTTCCCAGCGTCTGCAGCACAGGCAGCAACTCGCGCCCAAGATCGGTGAGTTCGTAGACGTAGGCCGCGCCGGGCGGCGATAGCCGGCGGCGGGTGGCCAGACCGTCCCGTTCCATGTCCTTCAGCCGCGAGGCGAGCACGTCGGTGCTGACACCCGGGAGGTCCGCGTGCAGGTCCGTGTACCGGCGCGGCCCGGCCAGCAGTTCACGGACGATCAGCAGCGTCCAGCGGTCGCCGACGAGGTCGAGCGCGCGGGCGGCGGAACAGTACTGGTCGTAGCTGCGACGTGGTGACATGCGACGCAGTCTAGACAAGTTGTTGGACTTTCCAAGCTCCAACTTGGTAAAACCAAGCAACACGAGTTTCCGGAGGGGCGCATGGAGTTCCGGCAGTCGAACAAGCTCAGCGAGGTCTGTTACGAGATCCGCGGCCCGGTGATCGAGCACGCCAACGCGCTGGAGGAGGCCGGGCACAGCGTGCTGCGCCTGAACACCGGCAACCCCGCGGCCTTCGGCTTCGAGGCGCCGGAGGAGATCCTCCAGGACATGATCCGGATGCTCCCGCAGGCGCACGGCTACACGGACTCGCGCGGCGTCCTCTCCGCCCGCCGCGCCGTCGCCCAGCGCTACCAGACGCTCGGCCTGGAGGTCGACGTCGACGACGTCTTCCTCGGCAACGGCGTCTCCGAGCTGGTCTCCATGGCCGTACAGGCGCTGGTCGAGGACGGAGACGAAATCCTCGTCCCCGCCCCGGACTTCCCCCTGTGGACGGCCGTGACGACCCTCGCCGGCGGCAAGGCCGTGCACTACCTCTGCGACGAACAGGCCGAGTGGTACCCGGACCTGGACGACATGGCCGCGAAGATCACGGACCGCACGAAGGCCGTCGTGATCATCAACCCGAACAACCCGACCGGTGCCGTCTACCCCAAGGAGGTCCTGGAGGGCATCCTCGACCTCGCCCGGCGCCACGGCCTCATGGTCTTCGCCGACGAGATCTACGACCAGATCCTCTACGACGACGCCGTGCACCATTCGACGGCCGCGCTCGCCCCCGACCTGGTGGTCCTCACCTTCTGCGGCCTCTCCAAGACCTACCGGGTGGCCGGCTTCCGGTCCGGCTGGCTGGTGGTGACCGGCCCGAAGCAGCACGCCCGGGACTACCTGGAGGGCCTCACCATGCTGGCCTCCATGCGGCTGTGCGCCAACGCGCCCGCGCAGTACGCCATCCAGGCCGCGCTCGGCGGCCGCCAGTCCGTGCGCGAACTGACCGCGCCGGGCGGCAGGCTGTACGAGCAGCGGAACGTGGCCTGGGAGAAGCTGAACGAGATCCCGGGCGTGTCCTGCGTGAAGCCGAAGGGCGCGCTGTACGCCTTCCCGCGCATCGACCCGAAGGTGCACCCGATCCACGACGACGAGAAGTTCGTCCTGGACCTCCTGCTCCGCGAGAAGATCCAGGTGGTGCAGGGAACCGGCTTCAACTGGCCCTCCCCCGACCACTTCCGCGTCCTCACCCTGCCCCACGCCGACGACCTGGAGGCGGCGATCGGCCGCATCGGCCGGTTCCTCGGCGGGTACCGGCAGTGAGAGCCGCCGAGCGCGCGACCGGCCGCCCTGTGCGAAGATCGCTGGTGCTGACAAGCGAGCGGGAAGGGCGCTGACGTGGGTGACCTGTTTCTCGTCCGGCACGGCGAGACCGAGTGGTCCCGCTCCGGACGGCACACCGGGAGCACCGACGTGCCCCTCACCGACCACGGGCGGGAGCAGGCCCGGGGCCTGGCGCCGCTGATCCGGTCCCTCCCGCTCGGCGCCGCGTACGTCAGCCCGCTGCGGCGCGCGCGGGAGACCGCGGAACTGATCGGCGTCCCGGACGCGAAGGTCGACGCCGACCTGCGCGAATGGGACTACGGCGGCTACGAGGGCGTCACCACCGTCGAGATCCAGCGGGAGCGGCCCGCCTGGTTCCTGTTCACGGACGGGGTCGCGCCGGGCCCGCCGGACCACCCCGGGGAGACGCCCGAGCAGGTCGGGGAGCGCGCCGACCGGGTCCTGGCCGGGGTCGAGACGGCCCTGGCGGGCGCCGAGAAGGGCGTCCTGCTCGTCGCCCACGGGCACTTCCTCCGCGTGCTCACCGCCCGCCGCCTCGGCCTGCCCGCACACGACGGCGCCCTCTTCCAGCTGGAGACGGGCACCCTCTGCCGGCTCGGCACGGAACACGGACGCCCGGTGGTGGCGGGCTGGAACATCCGCCCGAACGACTGAGCGCCGGCCCCGCGGGTGAACGCTGACCCCACGGGACGGTGGACGCCGTCGGCGGACGCCGCTGTCAGAGCCCGGTCGTAGTCTTCGGGTGGGCCGCTCTCCGGGCGGCCGGGATGTCGAGGTGCCGGAGGGGGCACGCCATGAGCCGACCCGCGAGTGCCGTGCAGCGGCGGGTGATCGACGCCGCGGATCCGGTGACCGGCCGGCTGCGGGCCACTCCGGCCCAGCTGGCGGCACTGGTGAAGCGGGGCCTCGCCTTCCGGCATCCGAGACCGCCGCACGACCACTTCCTCACCCCGGCGGGTCATCGCATACGGGCGGCGGAGCCGGAGTCGGACGCTCCACAGGAGGCCGCCGCACCGGACGCCGGGGTCTTCACGGCCCGGGCCGGCGGCGAGGAGGACGCCCCGGAGCCGGGGCCGGCCCGGCAGCGCGAGGTGCACAGCGCCTGGCAGGGGCTGCTGGAGATGCGCCGGATGACGAACCCCGACGGCTCCGTGGACCGGCCGTGCGGCTGGGAGCGGGCGCACCTGGTGCGGTCGGCCGCGCTCGCCCTGGAGGCGGCCGGGCACCGGCCGGCGGGTGCCGGCGGCTCCGACGGCTACCGGGTGCGGGCGACCCCGCAGCCGGAGGCGGTCGCCGTGTACGGGCCGGACGAGGAGACGCTGCGGGCGTGCGCGGCCACGCTGGAGGGGGCCGGCTGGCAGGCCGGCGTCTGCACGGAACCGCGCACGGCGGTCCGCTACCTGCTGGCCTCACCGCGCCGGGTGTGAGGCGCGCCGGCTGCGAAGTACGGCGGGTGCGGCCGGCGTGTCAGGATCGGTTGATCAGAACTTCATGATCAGAACATCGTGACCAGTGCGTCCACGAACCGAAGGGGAAGTCGTGAGCGAGCCGTTTTCCGTCCGCGTGACCGTCCGCGGGTACGAGACCGATGTGCAGGGCCACCTCAACCAGGCGGTGTACCTGAACTACGCGGAGCACGCCCGCTGGTCGCTGCTGCATGCTGCCGGGGTGAGCCAGGCGCGGCTGATCGGGCAGGGCGTGGGCCCGGTGGCGCTGGAGACGACGATCCGCTACCGGCGTGAACTGCTCGCGGGCGACGAGGTCGACGTGACCTGCGCGTTCGAGTGGGGCGGCGGCAAGACGTTCCGCATGGTGCAGAGCGTCCGCAAGGCCGACGGGACGGTCGCGGCGGAGATCACCGCGGTGGGCGGGATCCTGGACCTCACGGCCCGCAAACTGGTCGACGATCCATCGGCCGTGTTCAAGGAACTGGCCACCGATCCGGCCCTGTTCGGCCTGTGACGACAGGGCCCGGGGGTACGGCGGCGTACGCGCCGTACCCCCGGGCCGCCGGCCGCCCCACGAGGGCGGAGGGGTCAGTGCGCGGGAGCCAGTTCCTCACCCGACTCCATCGGGTGGGCGACCTCCTCGGTCTGCCTGCCGCGCCCCAGGTGGTTGAAGAGCACGTTCAGCACGACCGCGGTGACGCAGCCGGTGGAGATCCCGGAGTCGAGGACGATCTTCGCGGTGTCGGGGAAGGCCTGGTAGAACTCCGGGGCCGTGATGGGGATGATGCCCACGGCGAGGGAGACGGCGACGATCATGATGTTGTCGTCCTTGTGCAGACCGGCCCGGACCAGGGTCTGGATGCCGCTCGCGGCGACCGAGCCGAACAGGACGACGCCGGCGCCGCCGAGAACCGGCCGGGGCACGACGGCGATCAGTGACGCGGCCATCGGGCACAGGCCCATGAGGACCAGGAAGCCGCCGCCGAAGGCGACGACGAAGCGGCTGCGGATCCGGGTCATGGCGACCAGGCCGATGTTCTGCGCGAAGGCGCTGCACATGAACCCGTTGAACAGCGGGCTGAGGGCGGAGCCAAGGGTGTCGGCGCGCAGGCCGGCCGCGATGGTCCGCTCGTCCGAGGGGCGTTCGACGACCTCGCCGAGGGCCAGCATGTCGGCGGTGGACTCGGTCATCGAGACGACCATCACCACGCACATCGACAGGATCGCGGCGATGTGGAACTGCGGGGCGCCGAAGTGGAACGGGGTGGGGAAGCCGACCACGTCGGCGTGGGTGACGGCGTCGAAGTCGACGGCGCCGAACGGTATCGCGAGCACCGTGCCGGCGATCATGCCGAGCAGGACGGCGATCTGCTTGACGAAGCCCCGGGTGAAACGGCGCAGCAGCAGCACGATCACCAGGGTGGCGGCGGCGAGGCCGAGGTAGGTCCCGGAGCCGTAGTCGTGGGCCGCGGGGTCGGGTCCCTGGGCCCAGGCGAAGGCGACCGGGAGGAGGGAGACGCCGATCAGGGTGATGACCGTACCGGTGACGACAGGCGGGAAGAAGCGGATCGCCTTGCAGAACACGGGGGCGGCGAGGAAGCCGAGGAGACCGGCCACGATGACCGCGCCGAAGATCATCGGCAGGGCGTCGGACTTGTCCTTGGCGGAGGCGACGATGGCCGTCATGGGGGCGACGCCGGCGAAGGTGACGCCGTTGACGAAGGGCAGGCGGGCGCCGATCTTCCAGATGCCGAGGGTCTGCAGGAAGGTGGCGAGGCCGGCGGTGAACAGGCAGGCGCCGGTGAGGAAGGTGAGGTCGGTGGCGGACAGGCCCACGGCCGCGCCGACGATCAGGGGTGGGGCGACGACTCCCGCGTACATGGCGGCCACGTGCTGCAGGCCGCTGGTCGCCATCTTCAGGGCGGGGAGTTTCTCGTCCACGGGATGGATCCCTTGGGGGTGGACGGGTGTCTCGTCGACGGGGCTGGCGGACACGGCGGTTCCTCCGGTCGGTTAAACACGTCGGCTCTGACGCGGGTTTCTTGGAGGTGGTGCGTGCGGTCGTGCGGGACCGGGTGGCACGCGGCGGCTCGGGGAAGCCGGCGGGCCGGGGAACGGAGACCGTTCCGGGACGCGCGCTCGCACGCGCGTCCCGGAGACGGCCGCCGTGGACCCCGCTCGGGTCCACGGCTGCCGACCGGGAGCCGTCCCTCCCGGCCGGAGTCAGCGGTGGCTCAGGCCTGGTGCGCGATGTGCGCCAGGCGCTGGGCCTCGGCCCGCGTGGAGCGGGCGACGGCATCCTCGTCGACGGTCAGCAGTCGTCCGTTCTCGACGATCTGCCGGCCGCCCACGAAGGAGGCGGTGACGGGGGCGGCCGCGCCGAACACCAGCGCGGTCACCGGGTCGGCGATGGACGCGTGGGCGAGCGTGTCCAGCTTCCACAGCACCAGGTCGGCGAGCTTGCCCGGCTCCAGCGAGCCCGTGTCGGCCGCCCGGCCGAGCACCCGGGCGCCGCCGTAGGTGCCGAGCCGCAGTGCCTGCCGGGCGTTCAGCGCGGCCTCGCGGTGGGCGCCGAGGCGGTTGATCAGCAGGGCGTTGCGCAGTTCGGTGTGGAGTTCACCGGACTCGTTGGAGGCGGTGCCGTCGACGCCGAGGCCGACCGGTACGCCGGCCTTCAGCAGGTCGGGGACGCGGGCGATGCCGGCGGCGAGGCGGGCGTTGGACGAGGGGCAGTGCGCGACGCCGGTGCCGGTGCGGGCGAAGGCCGCGATGTCGGAGTCGTTCATGTGGACGCAGTGCGCCATCCACACGTCCTCGCCGAGCCAGCCGGTGGACTCGAAGTAGTCGGTCGGGCCCATGCCGAACTGCTCGTGGCAGAACTTCTCCTCCTCCACCGTCTCCGAACCGTGGGTGTGCAGCCGTACGCCCAGGCGGCGGGCGAGTTCGGCGCCCTGCCGGAGTAGTTCGGTGCTGACCGAGAACGGGGAGCAGGGTGCGACGGCGACCTGGGTCATCGCGTCGGCCGAGGCGTCGTGGTGCCGCTTCACGGTGGCCTCTGTGGCGGCCAGGGCGTCGTCGAGGCTCTCCACGGCGAAGTCCGGGGGGAGTCCGCCGTCCGACGCACCGCGGTCCATGGAGCCGCGGGCGAGGGTGAAGCGGACGCCCATCTCACTGGCGGCGCGGATGATCGCGCCGGAGAGGTCTCCGCAGCCCCGGGGGAAGACGTAGTGGTGGTCCATGGCGGTGGTGACACCGCCGCGGGCCATCATGGCGAGCGAGCCCTGGGCCGCCGCGTACACCATCTGCTCGTCGATGCGGGCCCAGGTCGGGTAGAGCGCGACGAGCCAGTCGAAGAGGTTGTGGTCGGTGGCCAGCCCCCGGGTGATCCACTGGGAGAAGTGGTGGTGGGTGTTGACCAGGCCGGGGGTCACGAGGTGACCGGTGGCGTCGATGCGGCGTACGACGTCGGCCAGGCCCTCGGGGGCCCTGCCCGCGCCGACCGCCTCGATGCGGTTGCCGGCGATGACGACGTGACCGGAGGCGTGTCCGGTGTCGTCGGCGTCGACCGTCGCGATCGAGCAGTTCTCGATGACGATGCGCTGGGCTGCTGCCATGGTTCGTCCTTTTCGCTCGGTGGACTCAAGGGGGAGGGCACACAGGACCTCACGAGTCTTGAGTACCGCGGCCGGGGAGCGGGGCTCACCGGCCGCGGGTGCCGAGAGCGGTGAGACTCAGAGGTTGGTCATGTCGACCGGGATGAGCTGCTCGGCGCCGTCCCGCAGGATGGTGGCCTCGATCAGGCCGTAGGGGCGGTCGGCGGCGTAGTACACGGCGCCGTCCTTGGCCTCGTTGTCGATCCCGAAGGGCGACAGGTCCGAGCGGAAGTGGTGCTTGTTGGGCATCGAGAAGCGGATCTCGTCGACCTCGTCACGGGAGTTCAGCACCCGCACACCCATCTCGAAGAGGGTCTGCTGGAGGGAGTACGAGTAGGTCTCGGCGAACGCCTGCAGCGCGTGCTTGCGCACACCGTTGTAGGAGCGGTCCCAGTCCGGGGCGTGGGAGTCGACGCCGTCCCAGTTGTGCCGCCACCAGGTGGAGACGGTGGTGGCGAGGATACGGTCGTAGTCCTCCTTCAGGGTGGTGTACTTGTCCTTCAGGAAGCCGAAGAACTCGGAGTTGGTCGAGTTCAGGACGGTCAGGTCCTTGAAGCCGGAGAGGACCTGGATGCCGTGGCCGTCGTAGGTGACCTGGGCGACGCGGGTCTCCTGGCCCTTGCGGACGAAGGAGTGGGCGATCTCGTCGGAGCCGACGAAGCGGGCGCCGGACTGGGAGGTCTCGATCCGCTCCCAGGTGTACTCCTCGACGCGGATGCGGGCCCGCTGGATGGGCTCGGTGTCGTCCACGAAGTGGCGGGCGAGCGCGACGCCGAAGGCCTCGGAGCTCTCGATGCCGTGCTCCTTGGCGAAGGCGAACACGGTGTTCTTCGTGGTGTCGGTCGGCAGGACGTTGGCGTTGGAACCGCTGCGGTGGACCTCCTCCATGTCGCCGGACAGCGCGACGGAGACGTTCAGGTCCTTGATGTGGTGCGTGTCGCCGTCACGCACGATCTTGACGACGCGGTTCTCGGCCTTGCCGTACTGGTTCTGTCCCAGGACGAAACGGGTCATGGTGTCGGTCAGCTCCCTCGGTAAACGGAGTAGCCGAACGGGTTGAGCAGCAGCGGAACGTGGTAGTGCTCGCCGGGTACCACCGCGAAGGCGATGGTCACCTCGGGGAAGAACACCGGCCGGCCGTTCTCGCTGTCCCGGAGCGCGGGGGCGTCCTGCTGGGCCGCGGCTTGCTTCTTTGCGAAGTACGTCTCGGTGTCGAACTCGAGCCGTACGTGTGTGGTGCCCTCCGGCAGTGCCGGCAGGTCCTTGCACCGGCCGTCGGCGTCGGTCGCGGAGCCGCCGAGCGCCTGCCAGCCGGCGCTCTGCCCACTGCGGGCGAAGAGCTGGATGGCGACGCCCTCGGCGGGGCGGCCGACGGAGGTGTCCAGGATGTGGGTGGACACGGAGGCGGTGGTGCTGGTGCTCATGGTGTCAGGCGTCCTCTTCGACGAGTCGGGCCAGGCGGATACGGTTGATCCTGCCCAGCTCGGTGCGGACCGTCTCCCGCTCCTGCTCGGGCGAGTTGCCGATCCGCTCCTTCACCGCGTCGCGCATCTGCTCGCCGGTCCGGCCGGTGGCGCAGATGAGGAAGACATGGCCGAACTTCTCCTGGTAGGCCAGGTTGAGTTCGAGCATCTCCGCCTTGAGGTCCGCGGAGGCGCCGGCCATCCCCGCCTGCTCGCGGGAGGAGGTCGGGTCGCCGGGCTTGGGGCGGCCGATCGGCGGGTGGCCGGCCATCGCTTCCTCGAGGTCCGCGGTGGTCAGCTCGGCCATGGCGGCGTCGCTCGCGGCGTACAGGTCCTCGGCGGTGGCGTACGGCCGCTCGGCGAGCAGCCGCCGGGCCCACTCGGTGGAGGCGCACGCCTCGTGGAGGGCGGCGCGTGCCGCGTGGTCCTCCAGGGTGTTGAACCGGGCCAGGCCCGGGGGCGTGGAAATCGACGTCACGGGAGCCTCCGTGGCCGCGATGGGCCTTCGTGCTGAACGGGCTGCGGATAGCTAACGCCCTCGGAAACACCACGTCAACACTTTGTTGAAAATTCCCGCGCTGCCGTCGCCCGGTCTCAGCAGCCGGACAACCGCCGCCCGGCCGAGGAACCTCCGCGGCCCGGACCCTCGGCCCACCGCGACAGGCCACCGGCCTCACCGGACCCCGGCCCACAGCGAACGGCCTCCGGCACCGAGAGCCGCCCCTCCGGCACGCCGGCGGCGCGGGACCTCGCCGTCGTCCGCACCGAGGGCCTGGGCGGGGACCGGCAACGCCCGCACACCCGTCGGCGCGGGCGGGCCGCGGCGCACCGGACCCCGGGGACGCACCCGCGACGCCGACCCCACCACCCGGACGCGACCGCCACCCGGGGAACCCTCGGCCGGGCGACACCGCGGGACGCCACACCGGCGGCGCGGACCACCCACGAGCCGCCCGCACGCGGCGGACCCCTCACGAGCCGCCCGCACGCCGGGCACTCTCGCGACCCGGAGCGGATCAGGCGCCCGCTCGGCGTGCGGTCTACGGGGCCCCGGCCGGGGCGGCAGACGCAGGCGCCTCAGGACTCTTTGTCTCGGTTCAAGTAGTTGTAGACCGTGAAGCGGCTGACGCCCAGGGCGCCGGCTACGGTTTCGACGCCGTGCCGTACGGAGAAGGCGCCGCGCGCCTCCAGTATCCGTACGACCTCCTGCTTGGCCTTGCGGTCCAGGTCGGCCAGCGGCCGGCCCTGGCGGCGCTCCATGGCGGCCAGGATGTGGTCGAGGGAGTCCGCGAGCTGGGGCAGGCGCACGGCGACCACGTCGCTGCCCGCCCAGGCGAGGACGACGTCCTCGGGACCGGCCTCGTCGGGCGGCAGGAACTCCCCGCCCATGGCGTCGACCAGCGGCTTCACGGCCGTGATGAACGGCTCCTCCCCGTTCACCGGTCACCCTCCCCGAGCACGTTGACCTGGAGCGAGATCCGGGTGGCGCCGGCCTCCAGGGACTCGCGCAGCAGCGCGTCCACGGCGGCGAGCACGCGGTCCGCGCCGCCCTCGGCCGTGTTCCCGAACGGGCCGACGTCCACCGCGTCAAGCTCGGCCGCCTCGATCACCCGGCGGGCCGCCAGGGCATGGGCCGGCGCCTCGTCCAGGTCGAAGGGTTCGGTCGTGAACTCCACTCTCAATCGCACGCGCACAACCTAACGCGCGGCACCGATTTTCGGGCAGCCCCCCGGGGCACACCCCCCGGCCCGGGACGGACCCCTCTTGACAAGCGGCGGCACCCGACGGCAATCTTCCATTACGCAGAAACGAACTTCCGGATTACGGAAAACGAACCTACGGAAGGGAGCGCGACCCGAATGGGATTTGCAGACCAGCGCTTCAACGTCAACCTGTCGATCCTCTTCACGGAACTCCCGCTCCTGGAGCGCCCCGCGGCCGCCGCCGCGGCGGGCTTCACGGCGGTCGAGCTGTGGTGGCCCTGGGTCGACTCCCCCACCCCCGAGCAGTCCGAGCTCGACGCCCTGAAGAAGGCGATCGAGGACGCGGGCGTCCAGCTCACCGGGCTGAACTTCTACGCCGGGCAGCTGCCGGGCCCCGACCGCGGTGCCCTGTCGATCCCCGGTGAGGAGTCGGAGAGGTTCCGCGCCAACATCGACGTGGCCGCGGACTTCGCGCAGTCCCTCGGCTGCACGGCGCTCAACGCGCTCTACGGCAACCGCGTCGACGGCGTGGACCCGGCCGAGCAGGACGCGCTCGCCCTGGAGAACATGGCTCTCGCGGCCCGGGCCGCCGACCGGATCGGCGCGATCCTGCTGATCGAGGCGCTGAACCAGCCCGAGTCGCCCAAGTGCCCGATCGTGAGCGCGCCCAAGGCCGTCGAGATCGTGGACAAGGTCAACGCGGCGACGGGCCTCGGGAACGCGAAGTTCCTGATGGACCTGTACCACCTGTCGATGAACGGCGAGGACGTCGCGTCGGTCATCGAACAGTACGCGGCGAAGACCGGGCACGTACAGATCGCCGACAACCCGGGCCGCGGCGCCCCCGGCACGGGCTCGCTCCCGCTGGAGGAGCTGCTCGACCAGCTGAAGAAGGCCGGATACGACGGCTGGGTCGGCCTGGAGTACAAGGCCGGCGACCGCCCGAGCGCCGAGGCCTTCGGCTGGCTCCCGCGCGAGGCCCGCGCCGCGCGCTGAACACCCTGACTTTGCAAGGCAGTAGAGAGGTACCCCCATCATGAGCAACCTTACGAATTCCTCCCACCCGACCCGCCCGGCGATTGCATGGATCGGCCTCGGCATCATGGGCTCCCCCATGTCCGAGAACCTGATCAAGGCCGGCTACCAGGTCACCGGCTTCACCCTGGAGCAGGACAAGCTGGACCGCCTGGCCGCCGCCGGCGGTACGGCCGCCGCCTCCATCGCCGAGGCCGTGCGCGACGCCGACGTGGTCGTCACCATGGTGCCCGCCTCCCCGCACGTCGAGGCCATCTCCTACGGCCCCGAGGGCATCCTGGAGAACGCCAAGCGTGGCGCGCTGCTGATCGACATGTCCTCGATCACCCCGCAGACCTCCATCGACCTCGCGAAGGCCGCGAAGGACAAGGGCATCCGCGTGCTGGACGCCCCGGTGTCCGGCGGCGAGGCCGGCGCGATCGAGGCCGTACTGTCGATCATGGTCGGTGGCGACCGGGCCGACTTCGACCTGGCCAAGCCGATCTTCGACGCGCTGGGCAAGACCATCGTGCTGTGCGGCCCGCACGGCTCCGGCCAGACCGTGAAGGCCGCCAACCAGCTGATCGTCGCCGTGAACATCCAGGCGTGCGCCGAGGCCGTGGTCTTCCTGGAGAAGTCGGGCGTGGACCTGCAGGCCGCGCTGGACGTCCTCAACGGCGGCCTCGCGGGCTCGACCGTGCTGACGCGCAAGAAGGACAACTTCCTCAACCGCGACTTCAAGCCGGGCTTCCGCATCGACCTGCACCACAAGGACATGGGCATCGTGACCGACGCCGCCCGCAACGTGGGCGCCGCCCTGCCGGTCGGCGCCGTGGTCGCCCAGCTGGTCGCCTCGCTGCGCGCGCAAGGTGACGGCGGCCTGGACCACTCGGCGCTGCTTCGTGCCGTGGAGCGCCTCTCCGGCGCCCAGCTCTGAGGCACCGGCCTCCTGAACTTCCGGGCGGTGCCGGCGCTGACACCTGTCCTGTCGCGCCCAGGCGCCGGCGCCGCCCGGAATCAACTTCAACAAATTGTTGACGTCTCGATCGCCCCACTTCTAGGCTCCACTTCTGAGCTCCACCAAGCGGAAACAGTTTTCCGCTGAATCTCGCACGCAAGTGCCCCCGCACGGAAGGTCCACGATGTCGAAGCGCGTGCTCACGACAGAGTCCGGCGCCCCGGTCGCCGACAACCAGAACTCCGCCTCCGCCGGCGCCGGCGGTCCGCTCCTCCTCCAGGACCAGCACCTCCTGGAGAAGCTGGCGCGCTTCAACCGCGAGCGCATCCCGGAGCGCGTGGTGCACGCCCGTGGCTCCGGCGCGTACGGCCACTTCGAGGTGACGGACGACGTCAGCGGCTTCACGCACGCCGACTTCCTGAGCACCGTGGGCAAGCGCACCGAGGTGTTCGCGCGCTTCTCCACCGTCGCGGACAACCTCGGCGGCGCGGACGCGGTCCGCGACCCGCGCGGCTTCGCGGTGAAGTTCTACACCGAGGAGGGCAACTACGACCTCGTCGGCAACAACACGCCGGTCTTCTTCATCAAGGACCCGCTGAAGTTCCCCGACTTCATCCACTCGCAGAAGCGCGACCCGTTCACCGGCAAGACCGAGCAGGACAACGTCTGGGACTTCTGGGCCCACTCCCCCGAGGCCACGCACCAGGTGACCTGGGTGATGGGTGACCGCGGCATCCCGGCGTCGTACCGCCACATGGACGGTTTCGGCTCCCACACCTACCAGTGGACGAACGCCAAGGGCGAGGCCTTCTTCGTCAAGTACCACTTCAAGACGAACCAGGGCATCCGCTGCCTGAACGGTGACGAGGCCGCCGAGCTGGCCGGCAAGGACCCCAACTCGCACCAGACGGACCTGCTCCAGGCCATCGAGCGCGGTGTGTTCCCGTCGTGGACGCTGTACGTCCAGCTGATGCCGGCGGAGCAGGCGGCGGACTACCGCTTCAACCCGTTCGACGTGACGAAGGTGTGGCCGCACAAGGACTACCCGCTCCAGCGGGTGGGTCGCCTGGTGCTGGACCGCAACCCGGACAACGTGTTCGCCGAGGTCGAGCAGGCCGCGTTCTCCCCGAACAACTTCGTGCCGGGCATCGGCCCGTCGCCGGACAAGATGCTCCAGGGCCGCATGTTCGCCTACGCCGACGCCCACCGCTACCGCCTGGGCGTCAACCACACCCAGCTCGCGGTGAACGCCCCGAAGGCCGTTCCGGGAGGCGCCAGCAACTACGGCCGTGACGGCTACCTGGCGTCCAACTCCCAGGGCCGGCACGCCAAGAACTACGAGCCGAACTCCTACGACGGCCCCGTCGAGACCGGCCGCCCGCTGTCGGCGCCGATCGCGGTGCACGGTCACTCCGGCACCCACGAGGCCCCGCTGCACACCAAGGACGACCACTTCTTCCAGGCCGGTGAGCTGTACCGGGTGATGTCCGCGGAGGAGCGGTCGCGTCTGGTCGCGACCATCGCCGGCGGCCTCTCGCAGGTCTCCCGCAACGACGTCGTCGAGAAGAACCTGGCCCACTTCCACGCCGCCGACCCCGAGTACGGCAAGCGCGTGGAGGAAGCGGTCCGCGCGCTGCGCGAGGACTGAGCACCCCCGGGCTGCGTCCGGGACCCGGCGGGGAGGCCGGGGACCGGACGCGTACGACCCGCCGCCGACCGATCCGGATGAGGGGTGATCGGCGGTACGGCGGGCAGGGCGAGGACCGCGGCGGCCCGCGAGCCAGTGCGGTGGTCAAGGACCGGGGCCCCTTCCCGACGTGAGGGAAGGACCCCCGGCTCCGTCGCGGACCACCGCGGTCCCAGCCCCTGCCTCCTGAGAGGCCCCGAGAACGCCGTCCGGCGGCGCGAACGACCTGTCGCGCCCAGCCTCGCGCCGTCGGACGGCCACCATCCTCCCTCCCCCGCCCTCACACCGAAGCGCCCCCGCCCAGGGGGCGCTTCGTCGTGTCCGCCCCCGGAAGGCCCGGGAAGGTTCCAGAGGTGCGGTCCGGCCCGGCGTGCGCGTCCGCCGCTTCCGCAGGACGCTGGGGGCATGGGCGACACGACCCCGCACCCGCACCCCCACCTGACGCCGTACCCGCACATCGTGGTCCACCCGCCGGCCCGGGACGGCTCGCGCCGGGTCACCGAGGGCGGGGTGACCCTGGGGCTCACCTGGCACCTGGACGACGTCGTGGACCTCCTCCGCGCGGCCGGCCTGGACCGCGTGGAGGTCGAGGAGAGCGACCTCATCGACTGGCGGGGCGGCGGCGCGGACGACTGGCCGGACCTGACAGAACCGAGAGACCCGCCGGACCACCGGCCGCAGGGGCCCTGAGCGGTCGCCGCGAACAGGCGGACGGGCGAACAGGCGGACAGCACGAACGGGGGCGGCCCGTCCGTGTGGACGGGCCGCCCCTCAGGCGTGCCGGCGTCAGGCCGGTGAGACCTTCGTCAGACCCTCAGCGGCTTGATGGCCGTCGGCGCGTGGCCGGGCTCGGTGGCCAGCTCCTCGAACTCGGAGATGTCGCTGATGTCCATCGTCTTGCTCATCGCGATGTTGGTGATCCGCTCCAGGATCGCCTCGACGACGACCGGCACCCGGTACTCCTCGGCCAGCTTCTTGGCCTCCTCGAAGGCCGCACCCAGCTGGTCCGGCTCGGTGACCCGGATGGCCTTGCAGCCCAGTCCCTCGGCGACCTTGACGTGGTCCACACCGTAGACGCCGATCTCCGGCGAGTTGATGTTCTCGAACTCCAGGTTGACCTCGAAGTTGATGCCCATGCCGGCCTGCGCCTGACGGATCAGGCCCAGGTAGGAGTTGTTCACCAGGACGTGGACGTAAGGGATCCGGTGGTGCGCGGCGACCGCCAGCTCCTCGATCATGAACTGGAAGTCGTAGTCGCCGGAGAGCGCGACGACCGGGGCCTCGGGGTCGGCCTTGGCGACGCCGATCGCGGCCGGGATCGTCCAGCCGAGCGGGCCGGCCTGGCCGCAGTTGATCCAGTGACGCGGCTTGTAGACGTGCAGCATCTGCGCGCCGGCGATCTGGGAGAGGCCGATGGTGGTGACGTACCGGGTGTCGGGACCGAAGGCCCGGTTCATCTCCTCGTACACGCGCTGCGGCTTCATCGGCACGTTGTCGAAATGCGTACGGCGCTGCAGCGTGGCCTTGCGCTCCTGGGTGGAGGCGACCCACGCGCCGCGGTCGGGCAGCTTGCCGGCCGCCTTCAGCTCCTTGGCGACCTCGACGAACAGCTCCAGCGCGGCCTTCGCGTCGGAGACGACGCCGTAGTCCGGCGGGAAGATCTTGCCGATCTGGGTGGGCTCGATGTCGACGTGGACGAACTTGCGGTCGCCGCGGTAGACGTCGAGCTTGTAGCCGGTGTGGCGGTTGGCCCAGCGGTTGCCGATGCCGAGGACGAAGTCCGACTCCAGGAAGGTGGCGTTGCCGTAGCGGTGCGAGGTCTGCACGCCGACCATGCCGGCGTTCAGCTCGTGGTCGTCGGGCAGCACGCCCCAGCCCATCAGGGTCGGGATGACGGGGGTCTGCGTCAGCTCGGCGAACTCGACCAGCAGGTCGGCGGCGTCGGCGCTGAAGACACCGCCGCCGGCGACGAGGACCGGGCGCTCGGAGGCGAGCAGGAAGGAGATGGCCTTCTCGATCTGGGCGCGGGTCGCGGCCGGCTTGTAGACCGGGAGCGGCGCGTACGTCTCGGGGTCGAACTCGATCTCCGTGGTCTGGACGTCGATCGGCAGGTCGATGAGGACCGGGCCGGGGCGGCCGGACCGCATCAGGTGGAAGGCCTGCTGGAAAACGCCGGGGACCTGCGCGGCCTCCAGGACGGTGACGGCCATCTTGGTCACCGGCGCGGCGATGGAGGCGATGTCGACGGCCTGGAAGTCCTCCTTGTGGATCACGGAGGTCGGCGCCTGGCCGGTGATGCACAGGATCGGGATGGAGTCGCCGATGGCCGAGTACAGGCCGGTGATCATGTCGGTGCCGGCGGGGCCCGAGGTGCCGATGCACAGGCCGATGTTGCCCGGCCGGGTGCGGGTGTAGCCCTCGGCCATGTGGGAGGCGCCCTCGACGTGGCGGGCGAGGGTGTGGCTGATGCCGCCGCCCTCTTTCAGCGCCTTGTAGAACGGGTTGATCGCCGCGCCGGGCACACCGAAGGCGTCGGTGACGCCCTCGCGCTTGAGGATCTCAACTGCCGCGCGGGCAGCGGTCATACGGGCCATCGAGTACTCCTGCTTCGGCTGTCGGATGCGTACTCCCGTCGCGCCCCGCGGTGAGCACAGTCTCCGTTGCTGCGGATGATTCTAAATTCCGCGATACGGAATTTAACTTCTGCTATCTGGAAGCAATGTATTCGGGCAGGAGAAGAGTCGTCAAGAGCGGCCGAAACCGGGACGCGCGGGCGCGCGCGGAAGAAGGGGAGGCAGGGGACAGCCGGAGGCGGCCGGGGACAGCCGGGGCCGGCCGCAGCCGCGGAGAGCCCGGCGCGGGGCGCACAGGGGAGTCGACGGAGCCGCGCGGTGGACGAGGGGGCCGTGCCGCGGTCGCCACGCGGCCCGGCCCACCCTCCCCCGCGCCACTCCGTCATGGCAGGGACTGCGATGTGAACTGCGATTAGGAAACTTTCCTAACAGAGCAAAGTAAGGAGGTCACGGCGGGCCGTCAAGGCCGCGGACGGGATCCGTCCACACCGTTGACAGAGCCTCGCGCCGGGGCGTACCAATGCCAGCGGCGGCCTGGCGCGGACGTTCCGAACCCGACGCGCTCACCGCATCCACGGCTCCACGGATGCCCGGTGCCCCGGCCGCGTGCGGTCGTATGCCGCGTCACCGAGCACGTGCCGCCGCACGGCGCCGATCACGGTCCACCGTGCAGCCGTACGCGCCGCACCTCCAGCCTGTTGCGCGCACCTGACCACTGCGTGCCGCAAGTCGCCCAGGCGTTGCTCACCTCTGTTGCCCGAGGGCCTTTCCACGCCCCTCTCCAAGGAGATCAGCATGACGCCTTCCCGTTCCCGGCTCCGCTCCCGGCCAGGGCGGCGTGCCGCCCTGGCGGCCGGCACCAGCATGGCGCTGACCGTGCTCGGCCTGACCGCGGCGGCCGGCGTGTCCCCGGCCGCCGCCGACCCGGCGCCCGGCGCCGCCTCCGTGACGGCCGGCGGCATCCCCCGCCTCGACCACGTGGTGGTCGTGATGGAGGAGAACAAGTACTACGAGGACGTCATGGACTCCTCGTCCGCTCCCTACATCAACTCCCTTGCAAAGCAGGGGGCTTCGTTCAAGGACTTCCACGGCGTCACCCACCCGAGCCAGGGCAACTACGTGGCGCTGTTCTCGGGTTCCACCCACGGCGTCGCCGACGACGACTGCCCGCACGACTTCTCCTCCGACAACCTCGGCAACCAGCTCCTCACCCACGGCGGTTCGTTCACCGGCTACTCGGAGGACCTGCCGGCCGACGGCTCGAAGGACTGCGGCGACGACGGCGACAGCGGCTACGCGCGCAAGCACAACGGCTGGGTGGACTTCAAGAACGTCCCGGCCTCCTCCAACCTGCGCATGGACCGCTTCCCGTCGGACTACGCCAAGCTGCCCGACGTCGCGTTCGTGACCCCGAACCTCGACAACGACATGCACGACGGCACCGTGCGCGAGGGCGACAACTGGCTGCGCGACAACCTCGACGGCTACGTCCAGTGGGCGAAGACGCACAACAGCGCGCTCGTCGTCACCTGGGACGAGGACGACAGCGACGACGACGTCAACCACATCCCCACGGTGATCGTCGGCGCCCACGTCAAGCAGGGCTACACCTCGACCAGGCGCGGCGACCTGTACTCGCTGCTGCGGACGCTGGAGGACATGCACGGGCTGCCGGCGCTGGGCTCGGCGGCCGAACGCGACCCGCTCACCGACATCTGGGACACCGGCGGCACCACTCCGCCCACGGACGGCACCGACCTGGCGGCGAACCGGCCGACGAAGACCTCCTCCACCGAGAGCAGCAGCCTCACCGGCGCCAAGGCGGTCGACGGCGATTCCGGCACCCGCTGGGCCAGCAAGGAGGGCTCCGACCCGGAGTGGATCTCGGTCGACCTGGGCGCCGACACCGACATCAGCCGGGTCAAACTCAGCTGGGAGGCCGCCTACGGCAAGGCCTACAAGATCCAGACCTCGCAGGACGGCTCCACCTGGTCGACCGTGTACTCCACGACCGGTGGCAACGGCGGCACCGACGACCTGACGGTGAACGGGCACGGCCGCTACGTGCGCATGTACGGCACACAGCGCGGCACGTCGTACGGCTACTCGCTCTACGAGTTCCAGGTGTACGGCACCGGCGGCACCACCACACCACCGCCGCCCACCTCAAGTGGTGACCTGAACGACCCCGCCGAGAAGGAGATCGCGATGGAGCTGGTCTCCAGCGCGGAGAACTCCTCGCTGGACTGGAAGGCGCAGTACACCTACATCGAGGACATCGGCGACGGCCGCGGCTACACGGCGGGCATCATCGGGTTCTGCTCCGGCACCGGTGACATGCTCGACCTCGTCGAGCACTACACCGACCTGGAGCCCGGCAACGTCCTGGCCAAGTACCTGCCCGCGCTCAGGGACGTCAACGGCAGCGACTCCCACGCGGGGCTCGGCTCTGCCTTCGTCAGCGACTGGCACAAGGCCGCCGGCGACAGCGTCTTCCGCAAGGCCCAGGACGACGAGCGCGACCGGGTGTACTTCGACCCGGCGGTCAAGCAGGCCAAGGCCGACGGGGTGCGGACACTGGGGCAGTTCATCTACTACGACGCGATCGTGATGCACGGCCCCGGCGACGACTCCACCAGCTTCGGCGGGATCCGCGCGCGGGCCATGAAGAACGCGAAGACCCCCGCCCAGGGCGGCGACGAGGTGACGTACCTCAACGCCTTCCTGGACGCCCGCAAGTGGGCCATGGAGCAGGAGGAGGCGCACAGCGACACCAGCAGGGTCGACACCGAGCAGCGCGTGTTCCTGGACGACGGAAACCTCCAGCTGAACCCGCCGCTGCGCTGGAAGGTCTACGGCGACCCGTACGAGATCGACGGCTGACGGATGTACATATCGTCCAGCCGGGCGGCGACCCCCGTGTCGCCGCCCGGCGCCGGGAAGAGGGGCGTCGCCCCCACCGTGCTCGCGCTCGGCTCGGTCAGCCTGGTCACCGACATCTCCTCGGAGATGGTGACCGCGGTGCTGCCGATGTACGTGATGTTCACGCTCGGCCTGAGCCCGCTGCAGTTCGGCGCGCTGAACGGCATGTACGTCGGTGTGACCGCCCTGGTCCGGGTGGCCGGGGGCCAGTTGGCCGACCGCACCCGGCGCCGCAAACTGGTCGCGGGCGGCGGCTACGCCCTGTCCGCGGTGTGCAAACTGGGCCTGCTCGCGGCCGGTTCGTCCGTGCCGGTGCTCGGCGCGGTGATCGCCGCCGACCGTACCGGCAAGGGGCTGCGCACCGGGCCCCGGGACGCACTGATCTCGCTGAGCAGCACGCCCGCCACGCTGGGCCGCTCCTTCGGGGTGCACCGGGCGATGGACACCACGGGCGCGTTCCTCGGCCCGCTGGTGGCGTTCGGCCTGCTGCTGCTCACCCCCGGCCGGTACGACGCGGTGTTCGTGACGAGTTTCCTCGTCGCCGCCGTCGGCGTCGTGATGCTCGGCCTGCTGGTGCGGGAGCGGCCGGCGGAGGAGGAACGGCGCGATCCGGGATCGGCGGGTCTGCGGGACGTGCTCGGGCTGCTGCGCCGGCCCGCCTATCTGCGGGTGGGGCTCGCGGCGGTCGTACTCGGCGCGGTGGTGCTCGGCGACTCGTTCGTCTATCTGCTGCTCCAGCAACGGCTCGGCGTACCCGAGGAGTTGTTCCCGCTGCTGCCGCTCGGCACGGCCGGCGCCTATCTGCTGCTCGCGGTGCCGCTCGGCCGGATCGCCGACCGGTTCGGGCGGTTGCGGGTCTACGCCGCCGGGCACCTGGCCCTGCTCGCAGCCTGTCTGCTGCTGCTCGCGCCGGCGGCCCGGCTGCCGCTCGTGGCCGTCGTCCTAGCCCTGCACGGGGTGTTCTACGCGGCGACGGACGGGGTGCTGATGGCGGCCGTGGGTCCGCTCGTGCCGCCCCGGCTGCGGGCCGGCGGGCTGTCCCTGATCCAGACCGCGCAGTCGGCGTCGGCGCTGGCGTCCTCGGTGCTGTTCGGCGCCTGCTGGACCCTGTGGGGCCTGACCACCGCGCTGGCACTGGCCGTGACGGCACTGGCCGCAGCCCTGGCCCTGGCGGTGTGGATCCTGCCGTGGAAGCAGGAGCTCGCGCCGGGCCCGCCCACCCCTGTCCCCCACCGCAGCGACGAGGAGCACGCCGTATGACCTCCCGGACCCGCCTGGTGTCCCTGCTGGCCGCCGTCCTGGTGGCGGCCACCCTCGCCACCGGGTACGTGTGGCACGCCCGCGAGAGCGACGACGCGGCGCCCGGCGGCCGGATCCGGCTCGACACGGCCGGCCGACTGCTGTTCCGCAACACCGCGCCCGGCGCCGGGTTCGGCCGGATCGCCACCGTGCCGGCCGCCCACCCCGGCGCCGCCCGCACCCTGGGCCGGCTGCGCTGCGACCGGGTGTACGCCGCCCACGGCACCGGTGTCTGCCTGCAGCGCACCGGGCCGGTCCCCGGCACCGAGGTCACCGCGCTCGACCCGGACCTGCGCACGCTGCGCCGGCTGCGCACCGAGGGCTTCCCCAACCGGGCCCGGGTCTCCGCCGACGGGAGGATGCTCTCCTGGACGATGTTCGTGCGCGGCGACTCCTACCTCCGCGACGACTTCTCCACCCGCACCGGCGTCCTGGACACCCGCACGGGCCGGACGGTGCCGAACATCGAGGGCATCCCGCTGACCCTGGAGGGCCGGCCCTACCGAGCGGCCGACGTCAACTACTGGGGCGTCACCTTCGCCGCCGACGACAGCACCTTCTACGCCACCGTCCGCACCGGGGGCCGTACGTACCTGGTCAAGGGCGATTACAAGCAGTGGACCGCGCGCACCCTGCGGCGGAACGTGGAGTGCCCGTCGCTGTCGCCGGACGGCAGGCGGCTGGTGTTCAAGAAGCGGGTGAGCGCCGGCGCGCGGCGTCCGTGGCGGCTGTACGCGCTGGACCTGGCCACGATGCGGGAGACACCGCTGGCGGAGCCGCGCGGCGTGGACGACCAGGCGGCCTGGCTGGACGGCCGTACGGTGATGTACGGCCTGCCCCGGCACGGCGGCGGCTGGGACGTGTGGTCCGTCCCCGCCGACGGCTCCGGGAAGCCGCGCCTGCTCGTCCACGACGCGAGTTCCCCCGCGCTGCTCACCCGCTGACCGGCGCCGGCGCCCCGTCAGCCGCCGTAGGTCTGGCGCAGTTCGACCTTGCGGACCTTCCCGGACACCGTCATCGGGAAGGAGTCGAGGACCTGGAGCCGGCTCGGCACCTTGTAGTGGGCGAGTCTGCCCGCGCAGTAGGCGCGCAGCTCCTCCAGGGTGAGCGGGTCGGCGGGGTCGAGCGGGATGACGCAGGCGAGGACCTCCTCGCCGTACGTCTCGTGCGGCACGCCGACCACCTGGACGTCGCGGATCTTGGGGTGGCCGTAGAGGAACTCCTCGATCTCGCGCGGGTAGATGTTCTCGCCGCCACGGATGATCATGTCCTTGATGCGGCCGACGATCTCGACGTAGCCGTCGTCCCGCATCACCGCGAGGTCGCCGGTGTGCATCCAGCGGCCCGGGTCGATGGCCTCGGCGGTCTTGTCGGGCTCGTTCCAGTAGCCGAGCATCACGCTGGAGCCGCGGGTGCACAACTCCCCGGCCGTGCCGCGCGGCTGCGTGACGCCGGTGGCCGGGTCGACGACCTTGACCTCCAGGTGGGGCAGGACGCGGCCTACGGTGCCGGTGCGGTGCTCCAGGTCGTCCTCGATGCGGGTCTGGAGGGAGACGGGTGAGGTCTCGGTCATGCCGTAGCAGATGGAGACCTCCTCCATGTGCATCTCGGCGACCACCCGCTTCATCACCTCCACCGGGCAGGGGGAGCCCGCCATGATGCCGGTGCGCAGCGAGGTGAGGTCGTAGGAGGCGAAGTCGGGGAGGTTCAGCTCGGCGATGAACATGGTCGGCACGCCGTACAGGGAGGTGCAGCGCTCCTGCTGGACGGCGTCAAGGGTGGCCTTCGGTTCGAAGGACGGGGCGGGGATCACCATGCAGGCGCCGTGCGAGGTGGCCGCGAGGTTGCCCATCACCATGCCGAAGCAGTGGTAGAAGGGCACCGGGATGCAGATCCGGTCCTGCTCGCTGTAGGCGACCAACTCACCTACGAAGAAGCCGTTGTTGAGGATGTTGTGGTGGGAGAGCGTGGCGCCCTTGGGGAAGCCGGTGGTGCCCGAGGTGTACTGGATGTTGATCGGGTCGTCGCAGGACAACTCGGCCTCGCGCGACCGCAGTTCCTCGCGCCGGTCGTCCGTGCCGCGCGCGGTGAACTCGTCCCACGACGGGTCGCCGATGTAGACGCTCTCCCGCAACCCGGGGCACCGGCCGCGCACTTCCTCCACCATGGCGCGGTAGTCGCTGCTCTTGTGGCTGAGGGAGGCGAACAGCAGGGAGATCCCCGCCTGGTTGAGGACGTACTCGACCTCGTGGGTGCGGTAGGCCGGGTTGATGTTGACCATGACGGCGCCGATGCGGGCGGTGGCGTACTGGACGAGCACCCACTCGGCGCAGTTGACCGCCCAGATGCCGACCCGGTCGCCCTTGGCGACGCCGCTCGCCAGCAGCGCGCAGGCGAGCCGGTCGACCTCGGCGGAGAAGGCGGTGTAGGTCCAGCGCCGTCCGGTGGGCACGTCGACCAGGGCCTCGCGGCCGGGCCAGGCGGCGACGGCCCGGTCGAGGTTGGCGCCGATGGTGTCGCCGAGCAGTGCGGTGCTGCCCGTTCCGTGCGTGTACGACAGCGGTGCGGTCGTCGGCTTCGAGGTCACCGGAAGTCCTCCTCGCGGTATTCGTCGTCCGAGCCGGCGGCCGTGGCCTCGCGCAACTCGATCCGGCGGATCTTGCCGGAGACGGTCTTGGGCAGCGCGCCGAACTCCAGCCGACGGACGCGCTTGTAGGGGGCGAGCACCTCACGGGAGTGCTCGAAGATCGCCTTGGCGGTGCCGGGGCCGGGCTCCCAGCCCTCGGCGAGGACGACGTACGCCTTCGGCACGGCGAGCCGCAACTCGTCCGGGGCCGGGACGACGGCGGCCTCGGCGACCGCCTCGTGCTCCAGCAGGGCGCTCTCCAGCTCGAACGGGCTGATCTTGTAGTCGGAGGCCTTGAAGACGTCGTCGCTGCGCCCGATGTAGGTGAGGTACCCCTCGTCGTCGCGGGAGGCGACGTCGCCGGTGCGGTAGTAGCCGCCCGCCATGGCCTCGGCGGTGCGGTCCGGGTCGCCGTGGTAGCCGGTCATGAGGCCCACGGGCCGGTCGGAGAGGTCCAGGGCGATCTCGCCCTCGGTGGCGCCGGGCGCGCCGGAGACCGGGTCGAGGAGTTCCACGGTGTAGCCGGGGCTGGGGCGGCCCATGGAGCCCGTCTTCAGCGGCTGGCCGGGGCTGTTGGCGACCTGCACGGCGGTCTCGGTCTGTCCGAAGCCGTCCCGGATCGTGATGCCCCAGCTGCGCCGGACCCGCTCGATGACCTCGGGGTTGAGGGGTTCGCCGGCGGCGACGACCTCGCGGGGCGGGGTGGCGAGCTGGGTCAGGTCGGCCTGGATGAGCATCCGCCACACGGTGGGCGGGGCACAGAAGGTGGTGACGCCGCAGCGGTCCATCTCGGCCATCAGGCGGGCCGCGTCGAAGCGCGTGTAGTTGTGGATGAAGACGGTCGCCTCCGCGTTCCACGGGGCGAACAGGTTGGACCAGGCGTGCTTGGCCCAGCCGGGCGAGGAGATGTTCAGGTGGACGTCGCCGGGCTTGAGGCCGATCCAGTACATGGTGGCCAGGTGGCCGATGGGGTAGGAGCTGTGGGTGTGCTCGACCAGCTTGGGGCGGGCGGTGGTGCCGGAGGTGAAGTACAGCATCAGCGGGTCGTCGGCGAGGGTCGGCCCATCGGGCACGAACTCGGCGGGGGCCGTGTACGCGTCCTCGTACGGCTCCCAGCCCTCCGTCGGCAGTCCGCCGACGCTGATCCGCGTGTAGGCGCCGGGGACGTCGTCGAACTTGGCGGTGTCCTCCGCGCGGACGATCACGTGCCTGACCCGGCCGCGGTCCACCCGGTCGCGCAGGTCGGCCGGGCCCAGCAGGGGGGTCGCCGGGATGACGACGGCGCGCAGCTTCATCGCGGCCAGCGCGGTCTCCCACAGCTCGGCCTGGTTGCCGAGCATGACGAGGACGCGGTCCTCGGCGCCGACGCCCCGGGCGCGCAGCCAGTTCGCGACCCGGTCGGAGCGCTCGGCCATCTCGGCGAAGGACAGCCGGACCTCGGTGCCGTCCTCCTCGACGATGTGCAGGGCGGTCCGGTCGTTGCCGTCGGCGATCGCGTCGAACCAGTCCAGCGCCCAGTTGAAGTGTTCGGGCCGGGGCCAGCTGAAGCCCGCGCGGGCGGTGGCGTAGTCCTCGCGGTGCTCCAGCAGGAAGTCCCGCGCCGTGCGGAACTGCTCGGTCGCCGTCGTCATCCGTCCTCCTCGTTCCTGGGCCGTGCGCCTGCGCGCACGCTCCGCCCGTCGCACACCTCGGCCGGCTCCCCTGTTCCGGACCATTGCCGGGCCGCTCTCTGGCATCGTCTAATCCGTGATGCATGTCTCACTACCCCCGAACGGGGGTGTGGACCGCGCACGGGCCGCGTCGAAGGGGTGAACAGGTGACAGCAGACGGCGTGGCGGCGGTGGAGATACGGAGCGCGCTGGCCCGGCTGCGGCGCGGGACGGGTCTCCCGGTCGCCTTCGGCGGGCTGGTCGAGGCGGGCAGGCCGCAGATCCGCATCAGCGAGCTGAGCGGCACGCACACCGCCTCGCTCAGCGCGCTCGCGGTGACCTCCGGCAACGGGCTGGGCGGCCGGGCCGTGGCGCTGGCCCGGCCGTGCGCGGTCACGGACTACGCCGGTTCCCGCCAGATCAGCCACGAGTACGACGCGCCGGTGGCCGCGGAGGGCATCCGCTCGGTGCTCGCGGTGCCGGTGGTGGTGCGGCGCCGGGTGCGCGGGGTGCTGTACGGCGCGCTGCGTGCGGCGCAGCCGCTGGGCGACCGCACGCTGGGCGCGGCGGTGGCGGCGGCGCGGGACGTGGAGCAGGCGCTGGTGGTGCGGGACGAGGCGCGGGCGCTGGTGTCGGCGGCGGGTGCCGGGGCCGCCGGGGCGGTGGCGCCGGCAGGGCCGGAGCCGGGGGCGGGGGCGGCCCGGGAGCAGGTGCGGGAGGCCCATGCGGCGCTGCGCGCCCTGGCCCCGCGGATCGCCGATCCCGAGGTGCGGGCCGAACTCCTCGCCGCGTGCGGGCTGCTGGCCGAGGAGCGCCCGTCCGGCGGCGCGAGTCTGGCGCCGCGCGAGCTGGACGTGCTCTCCTGGGTGGCGGCGGGCGCCACCAACGCGGGGGTGGCCGAACGGCTGGGACTGCGCCCGGAGACGGTGAAGGGCTATCTGCGCTCGGCGATGCGGAAGCTGGGCGCCCACACGCGAGGGGAGGCGGTGACGGCGGCCCGCCGGGCGGGGCTGCTGCCGTAGTGCCCCGCGGCGGTAAGGAACCCTTCCGGTTGATGCGGGTAGCGCGCTGAATTCGACTTTCTTTGACCGTTTGTTATTTCCCTCACCACGGCTTCCGTCCGAATTTCCAGGATCGTTGCCTAGAATTTGGCCCGGACACGACACGAGGGGAGCGGTGACCGTGCGACGGGACTTCCAGGAGCCTGCCCGATGCCGCCCCGACCTGCTCATCGGCCGCGACGAACTGTTCACCGGCGCCCGTGACCAGCTCGCCGCCGGCGGCAGCGTGCTGCTCCACGGCCCCGCCGGAATTGGGAAATCGACGGTCCTGCGGGCATTGGCCGAGGAATACGGCGCCACCGCCCGGACGGTGTTGCGCTGCTCGGCCACCGAGTCCGAATCGCACCTCCCCTTCCTCGCCCTCGCCGACCTCCTCGGCCTGGTCCTCGACGAGGTGAGCCCCGGGCTGCCCGCCGCCCAGCGCACCGCCCTGGAGTCGGCGCTCACCGGCCGCGGCGAGTCCAGCCTCCAGCGCGACGGCCTCGCCCTGCGCCTCGCCGTGCTCTCCGCGCTCCGCGCACTCGCCGCCGAGGGCCCCGTCCTGGTCGTCGCCGACGATCTGCAGTGGCTGGATCCGGCCAGCGCCGAACTGCTCGGCTTCGCCGCCCGCCGGCTCGGCGGCACCCCGGTGCAGCTGCTGTGCGCGACCCGGACGGTCAGCAAGGAGAGCCAGGAGTACGACCGCCATCTGCGCGCCTGCCCGCCGGACACCCTCTCCGTCCGCCTCGGCCCGCTCTCCCGCGCCCAGGTCGCCCAGCTCCTCGACCACCGCGGCCACGGCGGACTGCCCCGCTCCACGGTCCGCGACATCCACCGCACCAGCGGCGGCAACCCGCTGTTCGCCCTGGAGCTGGGCCGCGCCCTCGCCGACAGCCCCACCCCGCCCCGGCCGGGCGAGCCGCTGCCGGTGCCGACCTCGCTGCGCGCCCTGGTGCTCAGCCGGCTGGACATGCTGTCGGTGGAGGCCCGCCGCACCCTGCTGGTGGCCAGCGCCGGCGCCCGCCCCACCGCCGCCCTGCTGCACGCGGCCGGCCGGGGCAACGCCGAGGCCGAGTGCGCCCAGGCCGCCGAACTCGGGCTGCTGACTCCCGAGGCGGAGGGCCAGGCCGTCCGGTTCGCGCACCCGCTGATCTCCGCCGCGCTCTACGCCGAGACGCCCGCCCAGGAACGCCGGGCCGCGCACGCCGCCCTGTCCACGGCGGCCTCCGACCCCATCGAACGCGCCCGGCACCTGGCCCTCGCCACCACCGGCACCGACCCCGAGGTGGCCGCCCGGCTCGCCGAGGCCGCCGCCCTCGCCCGGGACCGGGGCGCACCCTCGGTCGCCGCCCAGCTGGGGCTGCTCGCCGCCCGGCACAGCCCGGCCGGCACCGCGCCCGGTCCGGAGGAGCGGCGGCTGCAGGCCGCCGAGGACGCGATCACCGCCGGCGAAGTCGACCTGGCCCGGGACATCGCCCGCGAGGTGCTGACCCGGACGACCGTGCCCGCCGAACGGGTACGGGCCTGGATCATCGTCATCGACACCGCCGGGCACACCATGGCCGAGGTCGACGCCGCCTTCCCGCAGGCCCTCGCCGACGCCGGCGACGACCCGCGGCTGCTCGCCCTGGTCCACTACCAGCTGGCCTGGCGGGCCCTGATCGTGCAGGGCGACTTCACCGAGGCCCGCGAGGCCGCCGCGCACGCCGCCGAACTGGCCGCGCGCGGCGCCGACCGGCGCACCGAACTCCTCGCGCTCGCCTTCCAGGCCCAGACCGAGACCCTGATGGGTCACCCGGAGGCCCCGCAGACGATCCAGCGCGCCCTGAAGGAGCCCCAGGACCCGGGGGTGGCCTGCCACCACAACGGCGCGGTCAGCGCCCGGTTCCGGTGGCAGATCATGGGCGACCAGCTGTCCGAGGCCCGGGCGACGGTCACCGGGCTGCTGCGCGAGGTGCGCCGGCGCGGCTCGGTGGAGAGCGAGGTGCACTTCGTTCGCTGCCTCGCGGAGACCGAACTGCACGCCGGGCACTGCGGCCGCGCCCTGGAACTCGCCCACGAGGGCCTGCGCCTGGCCCGGGACTCCGGGATCGGCGAGACCGCCTCCGCGATGCTCACCTCGCTGGCCGAGGCCGCCGGCGGGGACGTGGACCGGGCCCTCGCCCTCGCCCGGGAGGCCGTCGAGCACGCCGGGCAGGACGGTGACCAGATGTACCTCTCCCGGGCCCTGGCCGCCCTCGGCCACGCGCAGTTGGTGGCCGGCGACCCGGCGGGCACCGTCCGCTCGCTGCGCCGGGTGCGCCGGCTGGAGCTGGACCTCGGCATCACCGACCCGGCACGCGGCCGCTGGCACGCCGACCTGGCCGAGGCACTGGTCCGGGTGGGTGAACCCGACGAGGCGCAGGACGTCATCGACACGAGCCGCGAGCACGCGCTGCGGCTGGGCCGGGACAGCGTCCTCGGCGTCCTGGACCGGGCCGAGGGCCTGGTGCTGGCCGCCCGGGACGAGAAGGAGGCCGCCGTGGAGCGGCTGACCTCCGCTCAGGACCGGCTCGGCAAGCTCGGCTACGGCCTGGAGGAGGCGCGGGCCGCGTTCGTGCTGGCCCGGCTGCGCACCGGCCCCGCCGAGCCGAACGCGCGGCGCGCGGCGGCGTACGACGAGGCGACCCGGCTGTTCCGCCGCTGCCGGGCGCTGCCGTGGTTGCGCCAGGTGGACGAGGCCCTCACCCCCCGGGAGCCGGATCCGGCGCTGCCGGCGCGCGAGGCCCCGGACGCCCTGGAGGGCCTGGCGTCGATGGAGCGTCAGGTCGCCTCGCTGGTCATGGAGGGCGCCACCAACCGGGAGATCGCGGCGCGGCTGTTCGTCAGCGTGAAGACGGTGGAGGCCACGCTGACCCGCGTCTACCGCAAGCTGGGGATCCGGTCGCGGGTCGACATCGTCCGATTGGCGGCAGGTCGCCGCGCGGACTGAGGCCGGTCCTTGTTGACTGGGCCGCAGACCGAGGGTTTTCCCTCCCCCGGCCCCCCTAGGGGGTTCCCTCATTGGGAGGCGGGAGTTCGGGTCCTAGCTTAATGAGCGTGCCGCTCGCCCGGGCACACGGGGGTCGGTCCCGCGACCCCCGTGCTCACCCCCGTCGAGACCCCCACCGGCAACCCCCACGAGGAGACGCATGTTCGGGACCAGACGTGCCAGACCACTCGCCGCGACACTGGTGGCGACGGCCGCCGCCGCGGCCACCGCGCTGATCGCCTCCCCCACGGCGACCGCCGCACCCCAGCCCATCGTGGGCGGTACGACCACCACGACCGCCGCGTACCCGTTCATGATGCAGATCACCGACGCCGCCGGTAACCAGTTCTGCGGCGGCACCCTGGTCGCCCCCACGAAGGTCGTCACGGCCGCGCACTGCATGGTCGGCGAGAGCCCGAACGGGGTCCGCGTGGTCGGCGGCCGCACCTACCTCAACGGCACCGACGGCACCGTCGCCAAGGTGAGCAGGATCTGGGTGAACCCGGACTACACGGACGCCACCAACGGCGACGACGTGGCCGTCATCACGCTGGCGTCGTCGATGCCGTACACCGCCGCGAAGTACGTGTCCTCCTCGGACACCGGGGTGTACGCGGCCGGCACCACTGCCCGGATCCTCGGGTGGGGCACCACCTCGGAGAACGGCAGCTCCTCCAACCAGCTGCGGACCGCGACCGTCCCGGTCGTGGCCGACTCCAGCTGCGGGAGCGCCTACGGTTCGGACTTCGTCCAGTCCGACATGGTTTGCGCCGGATACACGTCCGGCGGCGTAGACACCTGCCAGGGCGACAGCGGCGGTCCCCTGCTTGTCGGGGGCGTCCTGGCAGGGATCACTTCCTGGGGCGAGGGGTGCGCGGAGGCGGGCTACCCGGGTGTGTACACCCGGCTGGCCACCTTCTCGGACCTGGTGACCGAGCAGGTCGGCTCGTAACCCGGAAGAAGGACACCTGAGCACCCCTCAGGTAGCAGCCAGGGGGGCGTTGCGAGCCACCACGAGCGGCCCGCAACGCCTCCCTATCCATGTCCAGGCCGCTGTCCGGGCCCCGTCCCCCGTCCGGGGCCCGCACCCGTGTGTCTACCGGTCGGCGGTGAGCTTTCCGGCCACGCCCCAGCTGTCCGCGGGGACCTCGTGGATCCACACCTGCACGGACTCCGCGGGGACCGCGAGCGCGTCGACGAACGCGTCGGTGACCCGCTTGACCAGGTCCCGCTTCAGCTCGGTGTCGCGGGGGCCCTGCTGGATGGTGACGATCGGCATGACTGCACTCCCTTGATCGGCCGTTGACCGGCACGTCTTCTCGGTGGGTCCAGTCCATCGCGGGACGCGTCCCCGACCAAGGGCCAGTCGGCGACCGCAGCGATCAGCTTTCGTGATCGCCGCAGGCCGTCAGCAGTTCCTCCAGATGGGGGGTGGGGCCGGCGGCGGACACGGCGAGGCCGGTGGCGAGGGCCAGGCCGGGCGCGCGGAAGGGGACGTAGGCGACGCGCGGGGTGTGCAGTACGCGCGCGTGGGAGGCGTAGACGACCGTCCACAGGGGGCGGGCGCCGATGGTGGCCAGGGTGTTCTGCAGGGACCCGTTGACCGCCGCGGGCACCGGTTCGAACCCGGCGTCGTGACAGGCGCCGACGACCAGGTCGACCAGGGCGGGGTTGTCGCGACGGGCGGTCAGGGCGAGGGGCAGCCCGGCCAGGTCCGCCAGGTCGATCTCGGGCCGTGTGGCGAGCGGGTGCGTGGCCGGGACGGCGGCGACCAGCGTATCGGGCCACAGCGGCAGCACCCGGACCCCGGGCGGCGGCTCGGCCGCCCGTACGAACGCGGCGTCCAGTCCGCCGACGGCGACCCGGGCCAGCCGCTCGGACACCGGCAGGGAGACCAGGTCGACGGAGACGTCCGGCGCCCGTTCGGCGAGGGCGGCGAGCACCCGGTCCAGGTGGGCGCCGAGTCCGGTGCAGGTGCCGAGGCGCAGTCCGGCCGGCGCCGCCACGGCCGCCCTGGCCCGGTCGGCCGCCGCCAGCACCGCCCGCGCCTCGGGCAGCAGCCGCTCCCCCGCCCCGGTGAGCCGCACCCGGCGCGGCGAACGGTCGAACAGCTCGGCGCCCAGCTCCCGCTCCAGTCGCTGTATCTGCTGACTGACCGCCGACTGCACGATGTGCAGCCGCTCGGCCGCCCGCCCGAAGTGCAACTCCTCGGCGACGGCGACGAAGTAGCTGAGCTGCCGCAGTTCCATGGGGTGACTGTAACGGGGCGACCGTAGTGGGGTGACTGGAGACGGGGCCGGCGGCACGGTTCGGCGGGCACCGGGTATCAGGGCCGTACGACGGTCCCGAACCGGATGTCGTACGGCGTCCCGGGGTGCATCACCCGCAGCATCCGCTCCCCCTCCTCGGTCACGTCCCGCCGCTGGACCGGGGTCAGCGGGGTGAGAGGTTCGATGACGAGGGCGTCGGCGTCCAGCGTCCACAGCCCGGCCAGGAAGCCGTCGACCAGGAGCGTGCGGAAGGCCTGGTTGCCCTGCCAGCTGCGGCCCCGCAGCGGGGGCGGTACGACGCGGGTGCGGTCGGCGTGGGCGAGCAGCAGGTTGTCGAACTCGGGCAGGAAGCGGGGCGGGGCCGGGGTGTCCGGGTCGGGGCGCGGCGCTTCGGGCAGGTCGAAGAGTTCGACCCCGTTCTCGTCCCGGAACGTCTGCAGCCCGGGCCGCAGCCGCTCGAAGACCTCCCGCAGCCGGGTGAGTCCGGCCCACGTCTGCATGTCCTTCACCGAGGCCGGCCCGAACGCGGCGAGATAGCGCGGCACCACGTCGTCCACCGCCGGAACCGGCCCGGCCGGGCGGCCCAGCCAGTGCTCGACGGTGGTCAGGGCGACCTGTCCGCCCCGGTCCCACAGTCCGCGCGGGGTGACCTGGACGAGCGGAAGAGTGCATCGCGCGGCGACGGCGAGGGCCCGCGGCTCGGCGTCCGGCCACGCGGCCCCGAGGGCGGTGCGCAACTGGGCCATGGTGCGCGGTTCCTCCTCGACCAGCTCACGGGCGAGCGCGGCCAGCCGGCCGAGGTCGACGCCGGTGAGCCCTTTCCGGAAGGCCGCCAGTTCCCGCTCCCGGGCCGCCTGCACGAGGGGACGCAGACCCAGGCAGTCCTCGGCGGTGTGGGTGTGGAGCGTGGACCGCAGGGTCACGATCCGGGCGACCTCACGCTCCGCCATGAGCGCCGACAGCCCCTCCGGCACGAACCCGTCGAGCCGGGCGGCCAGGGCGTAGTACGGCGGCTTGACGTTCTGCGCCTGAAGCCCCACCAGATGCCGAACGGCCTCCAGAACGCCCAACCGGGAAGGCCGCAGAAGAAGTTGCCGCTCAAGGGTGGCCCGGTTCAGTGCCCGGCCTCCCAGAATCACCGCTCCGCTGCTCTTGTCCATACCCGCAAACTAGGCGCTCTTGTCAACGCAGGGGCACAACAGCGCCCCTGAAAGGCGCGGGGAACTGCGCGACGAACCCCTACCGGCCCGCGGCCAGAAGACGAACCGGCGGCGCTATCATGCTGATCCCGGCCCCCTGGTCGAAGGCTCAATCGAGAGGCCCCCGATGCCCGAGCGTCCATCGGAAAACGCCCCGGGCAACGCCAGAACCAACGGCGCCGACCCCACCCTCCCCCGCCCAAGGCACCCCACCGAGTGGATCGAACTCAGCCGCCCAACGGCCTCCGAACTACACACTCTCGCCGAGGAGTTCGGCCTGCATCCCCTCGCCGTCGAGGACGCCATGGAGGCACACCAGCGCCCCAAGCTGGAGCGCTACGGCGACACCCTCTTCGTCGTGCTGCGCGCCGCCCGCTATCTCGACGCCCCCGAGGAGGTCGCCTTCGCCGAGCTGCACGTCTTCGTCGGCCCCGACTTCCTGATCACGGTCCGGCACGGCTCCGCCCCTGACCTGTCCGCGGTCCGCCGCCGCATGGAGGACTCGCCCGAACTGCTGGCGCTCGGCCCGGAGGCGGTCCTGTACGCGATCCTCGACGCGGTCGTCGACGGGTACGCGCCGGTCGTCGCGGGCGTGCAGAACGACATCGACGAGATCGAGACGGAGGTCTTCCGCGGCGACCCCGAGGTCTCCCGACGGATCTACGAACTGTCGCGGGAGACGGTCGAGTTCCAGCGGGCCACCCGCCCGCTGGTCGGCATGCTGCACGCCCTGATGGCCGGCTTCGCCAAGTACGAGACCCACGAGGAACTCCAGCGCTACCTGCGGGACGTCGCCGACCACGTCACGCACATCAGCGAGCGCGTCGACGGCTTCCGGCAGGCCCTCACCGAGATCCTCACCGTCAACGCGACCCTGGTCACCCAGCAGCAGAACGCGGAGATGCGGGCGCTCGCGGAGGCCGGGTTCGAGCAGAACGAGGAGGTCAAGAAGATCTCCAGCTGGGCGGCGATCCTCTTCGCGCCCACGCTCGTCGGCACGATCTACGGCATGAACTTCCGGGACATGCCGGAGTTGAGCTGGAGTTTCGGATACCCCTTCGCGATCGGGCTGATGGGCGTCGTGTGCGGGACGCTGTACCTGATCTTCAAGCGGCGGGACTGGCTCTGACCGCCCACCTGCCCTCCGAGTGGTCTAGTCCACTCGCAACAGCCCTGTCCAGGCACAGAGCCCGACCGGTTCCGGAACTGGTCTAGTCCCATCTTGGTCCAGACCATTGACCCGGCTCATGGATGCCCGCTATTCCAGAAGCATCAACGTCCCTCCGACGCCCGGCACTTGGCCACCCCCACCTCACACCTGGACTGACATGAGACTCATGCGTTCCTTCCGTGCGACCCTCACCGCAGCCGCCACCGCGGCGGCCGCGGTGGGCCTCGCCGTCACGGGAACCGGCACCGCGCAGGCGGCGACACCGCTGCCGAACCACGTCTTCGCCCCCTACTTCGAGGCCTGGACGGGCGAGAGCCCCGCCGCCCTGGCCGCGCAGTCCGGCGCCAAGCACCTGACGATGGCGTTCCTGCAGACCGCGTCCAAGGGCTCCTGCACGCCGTACTGGAACGGCGACACCGGCATGCCGGTCGCCTCCTCGACGTTCGGCTCCGACATCAGGACCATCCAGGGCAACGGCGGCGACGTCATCCCCTCGTTCGGCGGTTACACGGCCGACACCACCGGCACCGAACTGGCCGACAGCTGCACCGACGTCTCGCAGATCGCCGCCGCCTACGAGAAGGTCATCACGACCTACGACATCTCGCGGCTCGACATGGACGTCGAGGTCGACGCGCTGAACAACACCGCCGGCATCGACCGCCGCAACAAGGCCATCAAGATGGTCGAGGACTGGGCGGCCGCCAACGGGCGCACGGTGCAGTTCTCGTACACCCTGCCGACCACCACCCACGGCCTCGGCGACACCGGCGAGGCGCTTCTGCGCAACGCGGTCAGCAACGGCACCCGGGTCGACGTCGTGAACCTCATGACGTTCGACTACTACGACAACCAGCCGCACGACATGGCGCAGGACACCGAGACCGCCGCCCAGGGCCTGGTCGACACCCTCGCCGGCCTGTACCCGAACAAGAGCACCGCACAGCTGTGGGGCATGGTCGGTGTCACCGAGATGCCCGGCGTCGACGACTTCGGCAAGGCCGAGACCTTCAGCCTGGCCAACGCCAGGACGGTCTACGACTGGGCCGTCGCCAAGGGCATCAACACCCTGTCGTTCTGGGCCCTGCAGCGGGACAACGGCGGGTGCGCGGGCGGTGCCGCCGCCGACAACTGCTCCGGCATCGAGCAGAACACCTGGGACTTCAGCCACACCTTCGAGCCGTTCACCGGGGGCACCACCACTCCCGCCAACGACTTCTCCGTGGCGCTCAGCCCGTCGTCGGGCACGGTGACCGCCGGGAAGTCCGCCACCGCCACGGTGAAGACGGCCGTCACGTCGGGCAAGGCCCAGACCGTGAAGCTCGGCGCCAGCGGGGCCCCGCAGGGTGTCACCGCCTCCCTCAGCCCCAGCTCGGTGACGGCGGGCGGCTCGTCCACGCTCACCCTCGGCACCACCTCGGCGACGCCCTCGGGCACCTACACGGTGACCGTCACCGGCGCGGGCGACTCCGGCAGCCACTCCGCGACCTACTCGCTGACCGTCACCGGCGGCACCGGCAACCAGTGCACGGCCGCCCCGTGGGACAAGAGCAAGATCTATACCGGTGGCCAGCAGGTCTCGCACAACGGCCACACCTGGAAGGCCAAGTGGTGGACGACGGGCGAGGAGCCCGGCACCACCGGTGAGTGGGGTGTCTGGCAGGACCTCGGCCCCTGCTAGACCCGCCGCCCACCGGCAACTCCACAGAGGGCCGAGGGCCCGGACGCCGCCACCTGACCATGGCGTCCGGGCCCTCGGGCTGTCGTGTCCGCCGTGCCGCAGGCGCCGGCCCCGGTTCAGGACCGGTCGCAGACCGACGGGACCCAGGTGAGGCCGTGGGCGCCGCGCAGGGTGTCCAGGCCGGCCAGCAGGTCGTCCAGCCGGCCGGGGTGGGCGAGGAACTCGATGGCGGCCTCGGCGAAGGCGTCGCGGACCGAGGGCGGCATGGCGTCGGAGGCGTCGAAGCAGTGCACGGCGCGGTCGTCGAGGAGGGTGGCCGCGAGCGAGCGGTACCAGGCGGCGGCGGAGGCACTGGCGCCACCGGCGGTGGTCCGGGCCCGGCTGTCGACCGAGAACCCGGATTCCCCGGCGCTCCAGTTCCGCTGGGCCTCGGCGGAAGCGAGGTAGCGGATCAGCTTCCGCGCCGCGGGCGTGCTGTGCAGCAGCGCGGCCAGGTCGCCGGACACCTCCCAGGTGTCGTGGGCGGTGGCACCGGGGATCAGCCGGCCCGAGGGCACGTACCGGCCGTCGGCGTCCTGCCACGCCGTCCGGTTGCGGATGAACGAGGCCTGGTGTTCCAGCGTGCACTGCTTGCGGGTGAGGAGCCCGGACGCGTTCTGGTACTCGGTGCGCAGCGCCCGCAGCACCAGGGCGCGTGGGCCGCCCGCGCCCACCATGTGCCCCCACGTGGTCCACGCCCGCTCGACCCGCGCGTCCCGCCAGGACAGCTTTCCCCGCGCCCACCGCTCGTACGTCCGCGGGCCGGACTGCTGGAGCAGGATGTCCTCGATCCAGTCGGTGCCGGGCCAGCCGCTGGTGGCGCCGGATCCCATGCCGAGGCACCACTGGTCCGGCCGGCCCGCTGCCTGCTTGAGCCGCTGCCCACTGGTGCCCGCGGGGTACCAGACGATGCTCTTGAGGTCGGCCTTGAGCGGGAACCAGTACACGTGCCCGTTCAGCGGCGTGGCCCAGGACGCGCTGAACGCGTCCTCGGAGATCAGGTCCTCGACGGGCTGCAGCTGCTTCTGCCCCGCGTAGGCGGCGAGTTCGCCGGGTCCGGTGAGCACGGCCACGTCGGGCGGCGTGCCCGACTCCACGTCGGCGCTGAGCACCTGGCTCTCGGCGGAGCTGCCCTGGTAGTCGACGTGGATGTGGTACTTCCGCTCGAAGGGGTCGATCACCGTCCGCCGGAAGATCTGTTCGTCGCCGCCGGTCCAGTTGGCCAGCAGGGTGACGGTCGGTTCCTGACGGAGGGCCCGTACGGCGACGACGACGGCCGCGACCAGCACGGCCAGGCAGCTCGCCAGCACGACGGCGGTGCGGGTGAGCCGGCGCGGCGGGCGGCGGCGGGCACCGGGGGCGGCGGCCGTGCCGGGGCCGCTGTCCGGGGCGCTCACCGGGACCTGAACCGGTAGTCGTCGATGTGCCGGCGCAGTCCCGTCTCGGCGAGCGCCATGAGCAGGGCACCTCCTATCACGATCCATACGGCGGCCGCGGCGCGGAAGCCGGTGCCGGACAGGTACGCGGCGGTGCTGCGGGCCGCGTCGGTGATGGCCGGGCCGGCCGGCGACCGGTCGAGCAGGGCGCGGGTGTCCGCCATGCCCTGGTGGGTCCGCACGGTGAACAGCACCAGGGTGACGGACCCGCCCGCCAACAGGGTCCCGGCGGCCATCAGTTGGCGGTTGTAGCGGCGCCGGAAGCGGTGGCGCAGGAAGAGCTGGGTCTCCAGCAGGGCCGCGCCGAGGGCGAGGACGAGCAGCGCGGTCACGCTCCAGCCGAGCCACAACGCCCAGCCGAACGAGGTCTGGCGGTGCACCACGGCCCGCTGGTCCGCGCGCAGCGCGTCGAGGCGGGCCACTATGCCGGTTCCGTCGGCCCGCAGGACGCTGTTGGCGTAGCTCAGGTAGGCCGCGCGCAGCACGCTGCCGCTCGGCTCCTGCTGGGCCTTGAGGACGTAGCCGGTGTACACGGTGATCAGTCCGGTCACCGTCCATACCGCCTGCCGGCCCGCCGCGTCGCCGACGTCGTCCGCCGCCGCGGCGGCCAGGCTCTGCGCCGCGACGGCTATCTGCCGCTGGAACTCGCTGGTGGACGATGTCTCCGCGGTGGCGGCCTGGCGTGCCTCGCCGAGTGCGAAGAGGGCGGTGTCGATGGAGAACACGGCCGGCGCGCTGGAGCCGCGCAGCGGCGCGGCGTCGCCGTGGACGCCCTCGTAGGAGGCGAAGAGGGAGAGGGTGAGCAGGGCCGACAGGGCGAGCAGCAGGCGGTGGCGGACGGCGAGGTCGTGGGCGGTCGTGCTGGCGCCGTCGGCGGGGCGCGGTCCGGCGCCGAGGATCCGGCCCAGCAGCCGGGGCAGGCCGGCCGGGCCGGCGTCCTTGGCCGTACCCGCGGTGCTCATGCGCTCTCCTTCAGCCGCAGGCCGCAGTCGCCGCCGCAGTACACGGAGTCCGCCGGGCCGAGCCAGTGGCAGTGCGGGCACTCGATCAGCTCGTCGGGGTCGGCGGGCACCAGGTCGTCGGCGTCGGGGGGGTCGGGCGGGCCCTCGGCGGGTGGCCGCGGTGGGGTGGTCAGGGCGCTGGAGAGGATCAGGTGCTGCCAGTCGACGTCCTTGAGGCCGTCCCGGATCCGGCCGGTGCCCGGTGCGGCCTCGATACGCCGGAGGGCGTCGAGGAGCTGGGCGTCGCGGAGGTCGGTGGCGAGCGTCAGGGCCCGGGTCAGCGCGCGGTCCGCCTCGGCCCGGCCGTCGGTGCCGCGCAGCCACGCCCGGTATGCCTGGGCGACGGCCGCGCTGGACCGCTGGTACAGCTCGTGGCGGTGGACCCCGGGGTGCCGGCGGGAGGCGTCGCGCGGGTCGTCGGTCCAGTGGACCAGGATGGGCCGCGGCGCGGGGAGCCGTACCGGGCGCCCGAAGTCGGGTACGGTCACGTCCACGGCGGCCAGTTGCAGGTCGGTGCCGATGTCGCGGCCGGCCGGGTCGGCGGACAGCACGACCTGGAAGTGCCGGACCTCCTCGCTCCAGGCGCGGGTGACGTACTCGACGCCGGGGCCGGCGGACTCGTCCGCGGTGGGCAGGAGTTCCTGCTCGCCGGGCACCACCTGCTTGACCTGGCGGATCACCGTGCCGGGCATCGGGGTGAGCCGGATGCGCAGCTCGGGTACGGCTGTACCGATCAGCCCGGTGACCAGTTCCTCATAGGCGGCGGTGAGTTCCGACTCGTCACGGACGGCTCCGGCGTGGCCGTGCAGCCGCCGGGTGATACGCAGCAGCAGGTCGGCGTCCCAGTCGTCGCCGATGCCCCAGGCGTCGCAGACGAACCGGCCCTCGCAGGCGTCGAGGGCGGTGTCGAGCCGGACGGCGGCCCGGTGGTCGTGCTCGTTGCGGCCGTCGGTGAGCAGCAGGACGTGTTTGACGGGGGCGGGCTGGTCCTTCAGCAGCCGCCGGGCCTGGTCGAGCCAGGTGCCCATCGCGGTGCCGCCGTCCGCGTCCAGGATGCGTACGGCGTACTCGGCGGCGTCGCGCTCCGCCGGACCGGCGACGGCCATCGGCTCGGGGGCGGAGCCGGGGTGGACCACGGTGGCGTCGAACCGGCCGGAGAGGACGGCGAAGGCGGTTCCCTCGGGCAGCAGCCGGAGCGCGGCGACGGTGGCGTCCTTGGCGGCGTGCAGTTTGGCGGCCGGGTGCAGCATGGAGCGGGAGGTGTCGACGATCAGCACCTCGGCGAGGGCGGGGCCCGGGGCCGGCCGCGGGGCGGGGTCCGCGGGATCGGCCTCAACACTCCCGCTCGTGACGCCGATCTCCAGGATGGCGTGCATCTCCCGGTCGCCCGGGTGCCCGTGCCCTCCCCCGGCCGGCGCGGCGGGCAGCTTCTCGTTCTGGCCGACCGCGAGCGTCACGGCCACGTCCCCGGCGCTGCCGCTCGTCATGGCGTCCCCTTCCCACGGTATGGCGTGGCTGTCCTGGTGGTGTCGGTCGTCGGTGGGTGGTCAGAAGGTGGTCATCGGGCGGACGGCGTGGGCGAGGTCGAGCAGCCGGCCGTGCTCGTCGGCGGTGCGGGCCTGCGCGGCGAGTTGCCGGAAGGACTGCTCCACCAGCGTGCGCAGGGTGTCCGTGCGGCCGTCGCCGAGCAGGTCGCCGGCCGGGAAGCCGTGCTCCCCCTCCTGGTCCGGCAGGCTGTGCAGGGCGTTCTCCCGGACCTCGGCGACGAGCCGGGCCCGTGACTCCCCGTCGGCCGCGCCGCCGTCCAGGCGCAGTGCGGGCAGCCGCCGGGCCGCGTCCCGCAGGCCGGCCGCGGTGGGCGGGACGCCGTCGAGGATGCCGGCGCGCACCCGGACGGCGGCGACGCGCGCGGCGTCGTAGTGCCGGGAGGTGGACGGGACGTCGTCCAGGACGCGTACGGCCGCGTCCCGGTCGCCCCGGGCCAGGTGGCCGCGGACCAGGCCGAAGGCGGCTGCGGTGTGTGCGAAGTCCCGTTTCCAGACGGCCTCGTAGTACGTCATCGCGTCGGCCGGGCGGCCGCCGAAGCCGTGTTCGGCGCAGTGGCCGAGGGCGAGCTTGGGCACGTACTCGCCGGGCAGCGCCCGGTACACGGCCTCGAAGCCGCCGCCCGCGAGCGCCACCTCCCCCTTGGCGAGGTGGAGTACGGCGCGGTGCCAGGCGATGCGCCAGTCGTGGGCGGCGGCCTCCTCGCCGAGCTGGGTCCCGGCCTCGGTGAGCCAGCTCTCGGCCGCGGCCCGCTCGCCCTTGCGCAGATAGGCGCGGCACAGCCAGAGCGCGGTCTCGGGTGTACCGAGCCGGGATTCTCGGGGCCACCGTTCGGCGATCCGGTCGGGCGCGTCGGGTGTGAAGGTGTCGAGCAGCAGGGCGGCGCCGTCGTCGGGGTCGGGGACCGGCTGCGGGAGGACGGCGGCGACCTCGGCGGGCCGGGGCGGGGAGATGCCCAGCCCGGCGGGACCGGTGCCGTGGCGGTCGGTCCAGTGGCCGAGGGCGGGGATGGCGCCGAGCCCCGCGTCGAGGCCGGCGTCGGTGGCACGGAACCGGGTCGAGCTCTCGGGTAGCTGCTCGCCGAACTGAAGGGAGCGGAACTCGCGGAGCACCTCCCAGAGTTGGCGGGACATCTCGGCGGCCGAGCGGAACCGGGCGGCGGGGGTGGCATGGGTGGCGCGGTCGACGAGCCGGCGGAAGGACTCGGTGGCGAGGCCGCGGGCCGGTTCCGCGCGCCGGGCCAGGGCGGCGAGGGTCATGCCGACGGTGTACAGGTCGCTGTCGACGTGCCAGCCGCGGCGGTCGATCTCCTCCTTGGGCGGGGCGAACCCGGCGGTGTACACGTAGGCGGAGGTGCGGTCGCCGATGGCGCGGACCGCGCCGAGGTCGATGATCTTGACGGCCCGGCCGAAGTGGATGACGTTGGCGGGTTTCATGTCGCAGTAGAGCAGCCCGCGTTCGTGCATGTACTGGAGGGCGCCGAGGATCTTGCAGCCGTAGGTGAGGATGTGGTCGTGGCGCAGGCGGCCCGCGAAGCCGCGGTCGGTGTCGTCGGCGTCGACGAGCTGCTGCAGGGAGCGGCCGCCGATGTGGTCCATCACCAGGTAGCCGGTGGGCGGCTGGCCGGGGAGCCGGTGTTCGGCGTAGGTGATGATGCGGACGATGTCGGGGTGGTGCAGGTCGGTCAGCGAGCGGCGTTCCTCGACGGCGTTGCGGCGGGCCAGCGTGTCGTGGACGTTGATCAGGCCCTTGAGGACGACGCGGTAGCCGTCGGCGCGGGTGTCCTCGGCGAGGTGGATCCAGCCGAGGCCGCCGCGGGCGAGGCAGCCGAGGATCTTGTAGTGGCCGGCGACGAGGTCGCCCTTGTGGAGCTGGGGCAGGAAGGAGAAAGGGGTGCCGCAGCGAGGGCAGTGGCCGGTGGCGGGGGCGGGGCGGCCGCCGTAGCCGACGCCGATGGTCATGGTGCAGCCGGCCGCTCCGCAGCGGGCGCCTCCGGCGGGTGGGCGGGGGTCTTCGACCAGGGCGCCGAAGCCGGTGTCGGGGACGTCGGGCAGGTCTACCAGGCCGTGCTGGTCGAGCTCGCCGGTGCCGGCCACGGCGTGGGTGGGCGGCGGTCCGGGGGTGTTCTCCTCCCGGAGGGGGTGGCTCTGGGCACCGGAGCCCTGCGGTTCGGTCCGCTCGTCCGAGTGGGCGTGGCCGCAGGTGTCGCAGTAGCCGGTGGCCATGATGTGACCGGCGCAGCCGGGGCGGTGACATGTGGTCATCCGGGGTGCGCCTTTCGCGGGGGGGTGGGTGGGGGGGTGGGTGGGGGGGGTGGCGCGGGTGCGTGTGCCGGGTGCGGGTGGTCGGTGGCTTGTCGCGCA